>JAFTEK010000125.1 GCA_017453705.1 Treponema sp. | reverse complement strand
GTTCAACTATGTCAGATTTTTCATTTCAGATTCCACAGAAGATTCTTCTCAGTTCCTACGGGATTATAAGGCTCGGAGAGTTTGTCCAGCAGTGGGGCGACAAGTTCATGATTGTCATGGATCCCATCCTAACCCAGGTCGAAGGTGGCGAAAAGATAACAAAGCCCCTTACGGACAGAAAGCTGGACTTCTTCACCTTCTCTGACATAGAAGGCCCGGCGGACACCAAGGCCCTGGATACCGCGCTCAAGCTGGCCCGCCAAGCCCATATAGACGGTGTGGTCGCAGCTGGCGGCAGCAAGGCTATTTCACTGGGAAGGGCTGTAGCCAAGCTCTACAACGACAAGAGGGAGACCTACACCGCGCTGGAAAAAGACGACATTTCCGCCCCTCCCCTGCCCCTGGTCTGCGTTCCCACGACAATACGCGACCGCTTCATGTTCAGCAAGGCTATCCCCCTTGTGGACTCGCGTTCTTCCGCCCTCAGAATCATGCACACCGAGAGCGGTGCAGGTGACACGATAATCTGCGACCCCAACCTGACGCTTACCCTGTCCAACAACCAGACATCATCAATTGCACTGGAGACACTTGCCCTTGCACTGGAAGCCTACATCAGCCCCAAGGCAAACTTCTTCTCCGACATGGCAGCCGAAAAATCCATGGAACTGCTTTCCCTCGCGTACCACGGAACCGACTCGCTGGACGTGACCACACCAAAAGAGGAGCTTTTCGCACAGGGCGGCCTCATGGCATCTCTTGCGGCCTCGACTTCCTCGCTGGGAATGACCAGCCTCCTGGCAGTCTGCATAAACGCCCGCTTCTCCACACCAAGTGCCCTTGTCGCATCCGTCCTTCTGCCCTACATCGTGGATGACGCGGCCAAGTTCCGCCTGGGCAGGCTGGCACACGCATCCCGCCTGCTCAAGGCTACCGAGGACGGCACCGATGACGCAAAGGCAGCTAACGATCTTGCGGAATTCGTGCGTAAGGAGCTTGCGGCTTCCAACCTGCCCGCCCGCATGAAGGACCTGAACCTGACACTGGAAAAGCTATCCCTTGCGGCAGAAGACGCGGGCAAGACCGAATTCATCAACAGCCTGCCTCGCAGCATGAGCAGCGATGACCTGTTTGCCCTCATCAAGACCGCATTCTGATAGCTGAGCGATGATAGACCCCGAACGCCTTTTTCAGCTGGAGCCGGGACAGAAGCGGCGCAAGCTAGCACTGACTTTCGGTGAGTTGGAGAGGGATATTGCGGGAATCGCCGAGAAAGGCACCGAATACAACTTCACAAGAATGAGCCGCCGGGACTATACTAAGGCCGTCTGCCGCATAGTCCTGGATGACCCCAAGCTCCCCGGCCCCGAAAAAAGGCAACTTTCTTCTATATTACAGCAAGAGAATTTCGATGAGAGACGGGCATGTAATGTCGCCCGCAATGCCCTGCTCGGCATCCTGGGAACCGTCCCCGCCGAGTGGGATCTTGTCGTAGCCCCCCACAGGACGAATGTGGCGGACAGCGTGACGAATGGCACAATGGCGGACGGAGGCTGCAACGCCGCAAGTGACACCGGTGCAAGTGGCGGAACCGTGGCAGCCCGCAAATTCTTTCCCGGTGTGTCCGTCTACGCCGAGGACATCCGCTCCCCTTTCAACATAGGCTCCATATTCCGCACGGCGGAGGCGATGGGCTGCGAGAAAGTCTACATCTCCCCCCTCTGCGTAGACCCCTCCCAGAGCCGCGCCGTGCGGTCGGGCATGGGCTGCGTGGAGACAATGGGCTGGACTCGATGCCCGCTGGACGAACTGCCGAAGGAAGACCCTGTGTTCGTGCTGGAGACTGGCGGCACCCCGATAACCGAATTCAGCTTTCCGGAAAAAGGCATCGTGATAATAGGCTCGGAGGAACTGGGGGTAAGCCCGGAAGCCCTCAGACGGGCGGACTATGGCTGCGTGTCCATCCCGATGACAGGGCTTAAGGCCTCGCTCAACGTCGGCGTGGCATTTGGAATCCTGATGCAGGCATGGGTAGAGCGGCTGCCGAAAGGGTAATGAAGAAAAAAAGGTAAGAAAGCACAGGTTTTTTTATGGACAAATCATTGTCTACACAATAAAATGTACGAGGAGGATAAAAATGTCGACAGCTTTTGCACAAGCCAAGGCACTAATAACGGATTTCTCGCTAGAAGAGCAACTGTCGCTCCTGACATTCCTTGCCAATTCCATCAAACAAAGTTCCATCAAGGGTGGCATATCTGAGCAGACAGGAGCAAAAACTGTTATCCGACAGCCAGGTCTATTGAAAGGACAGATATGGACAGCTCCAGATTTTGATGAGACCCCCGACTGTTTCAAGGACTATGTATGAGATACCTTCTGGATACACATGCCCTTTTGTGGTTTTTCGATGAAACTGACAAGCTTTCAAAAAGAGCGTTAGATATTGTTTCCACAGAAAAGGAAATTTTTGTAAGCATTGCCTCTTTATGGGAAATCGCAATAAAAAAGAGCATTGGAAAGCTGAAATGAAATTATAATCCGAGTGATATGGCTCATCTGTGTACATCTTTGAATCTAGGAATTCTCTCTGTTACTCCAGAGCACATCGACATACTGGAAAAGCTCCCCTTAATTCACAAAGACCCTTTTGACCTGATACTAATCTGCCAGGCTCAAGCCGAAGGATTGGCAATAGTTACTGACGATTCAAAGATATCACATTACGATGTCAGTATCGCATGGTAATTTTGGCAACCAATGTAAAAAAACTCCCCTACAGCCCATCGTTGACTATGTGAATCAGGTCTTTGCTTGACAGAATCTCCGGCAGCCTGGTCTTCAAAAAATCAGGCTTTATGTTGGTCTCAGGCAGTTTTTCCAGCGGAATCCAGACCAGCTCCTCCTGCTCCTTGTTCCAGCCAAAGCTCTCGCAATGCAAATCCCTGCTGCCCCGGCTTTTCATCAGATAATAGAATTCTATGACGTGGCAATTAAAGCCCTCTAACCTCTTCTCCCGCCCTATAAAAAGATTCTCGCAGACGGCGGCCAGCCTGTCCAGCTCGTAGCGTACACCGGTCTCCTCCTGCACCTCGCGCAGCACGCAGTCCTCCGACTTTTCGCCCAGATGGATGCCGCCGCCAACGGTGTAAAAGTGCGGTGCACTGCTGGTTCTGATGGCCAGAAAACAGTCGTCCTCTATTATGATTGCCCCCGTCCTGCAGCGGAACCAGTTTCTTGCAACGGAAAAACAGCAGTCAGGAAAGCCCGTCCTCACGCCGCAGCCCTCCTGCATGAGATTCCTCAGCTCCTTGTCCTGCTCCAGCAAATCGTAAATCCCGTCCTCAGATAGGACGCCGCGCTTTAAATCCGCAGGCAAAAGCCCAGTCTCGTCCAAGGCAAAGTCCTCTTTCCAGCCCGGACTTGAGTAATACTCTTCCAGCCTGCTGAGCTGGCTCTGGAACTCCCTGTATTCCGAAAGCTTCTCTTCCAGGGCGACCATAAGCTGCCGCCCCCTGTCCAGTATGTCCTCCATCTGCCGGATGCGGCCGGCCGTCTGCGGGATATTGTCAGTCGGCTGTATGCGTCCGGCCGTCGGTGGGAAGCGATCGCCAGGTTGTTTGTGTCCGGCCGTCAGTTGGATATTGTCAGCCGGTTGTTTGCGTCCGCCCGGCTGGATGCGGCCGGCCGTCAGTTGGATATTGTCAGCCGGTTGTTTGCGTTCATCT
>JAFTEK010000003.1 GCA_017453705.1 Treponema sp. | reverse complement strand
TCTTGGATTGCTTATGACTGCCACTTTCCCTACGCTTGAAAGCCCCCCTTCTTTATGCTATACTGACCGAATGAAGACCGTGATTTTGGCTGGGGGCAAAGGAACCCGGTTGGGCGAAGAGACTCAGAAGATTCCTAAGCCGATGGTGGAGATAGGTGGATATCCCATCATCTGGCACATAATGAAAATATATAGCTTTTTCGGCTACAACGACTTCATCATCCTGACGGGTTACAAGGGGCATGTCATCAAGGAATATTTCCTGAACTACTATTCCCGCTACAGCGACATGACTATAGACTTGTGCAACAATGATGTGCAGATAAACAAGATGCGCAGCGAGCCGTGGAAGATAACCCTGCTATATACTGGTGAAAACACTATGACCGCAGGAAGGATAAAGCGAGCCAAGGACTATATCGCCGGAGAGGACTTTATGCTGACCTACGGTGACGGTGTTGCGGACGTGAATATATCCGCGTTGGTGGATTCCCACTATGCTTCTGGCAAACTGGTGACACTGACCGCGATACAACCTGGCGGACGGTTCGGTGCTCTGGATATGGGCGACGACGGTAGGGTAAAGAGTTTTGTCGAGAAGCCTGTGGAAGGGGGCACTTGGATAAACGGAGGCTTTTTTGTCTGCGGGAACAAGGCTTTTGACTATATCAAGGGTGATTCGAATGACATTATGTGGGAAAAAGACCCCCTCCAGAGCATTGCCGCTGACGGTCAGCTTCATGCTTACAGGCACACAGGCTTCTGGCATCCTATGGACATGCTCAAGGACAAGACTGAGCTGACGGAGCTGTGGCACGACCACAAGGCTCCTTGGGCTTTCTGGGAAGTCTGGATGCACGGAAAAAAGATAGACTAGGAAATTATGCTGTATGGAAAAAACTGTGATTGAAAAGTACCGATCCAGCAGGCCGCTGCGACTGTATTTTATTATAAGCCTTGCACTCATAGCGCTTTGCCTTCTTATGCTCCTGCCGCCTGTGGGTTCGGCGGTATATGGGGGCATATACAAACCTCTGACGGACATCTTCTTTAGGCTGTTCGGGAGCCGTTTTGAGGACGGGGATATAGCTTTTTTGGGCAAGAGCGTGGAATTTGTCCAGAAGTATTATTGCTCGTCCCAGTTCTTTACCGGTCTTGTCGCCTGTGTCATAATTTGGGTAGCTTCTGTCTTTTTCTTTGTAAGTTACAGCCTGTGCGGAGAGGAAAGGCTGTTCATGTTTGAGCGGGTTGTTTTCGCGATAGTGACCGTCCTGTGTTTTACCTGCTTTTACCATAGCGACATACTGAATACCGCAGGGTCGGCCTTTACTTTCTTGAACGGCCACATATTGGACTTTTATAAGGTCAACGCTGACCTTGGCTACTATGACATCTATATGCCGGGTGTCTACATCTTGTTTGCAATCTGGAATATTCCCCTCTATATATTGGGTTATGGCAGGACACTTGTTCCTTTCACTCAGATGTCCTATCCCTATCCTGTATATTTGTGGTTCAAGCTTCTTCCCGCCCTCTGTTACTTCTTGTCTTCCTTTATAATAAGGGAGATAATGATAGAGGTTGGCTTTTCCGAGCGTAAGTCCAGGCTTGCGCAGATTGTCTGGATTGCCTGTCCGCTGGGCTTTTTGAGCCAGTTCACGCATGGCCAGTACGACATATTCGCCCTCTTCTTTGCGTTGCTGGGTTTTTTGAGCTACCTGCGCCGTCATGACAAGAGGTTTCTCCTCTTCTTTACCATAGCCGTGACATTCAAGTATTTTGCATTGCTTTACTTTATGCCCATGCTTCTGTTGCGTGAGAAGAACTTCTTTAAGGCCGCGCTCAAGACCATAATCGTCTTTATCCTGAATGTGCCGATGCTGCTAAACCAGGGCTATGGGGCAGGGTATGTGGAGTTTATGGCCCGAAATTCCTTGATTGCCAGGGTTCTGTATCCGCACATGGTGATGGGGCATGGGGGCGCTGACATTCCGGTGATTCCTGTTCTTTTTATTCTGCTGTTCATCTATATCTTTTTCTTTGAGAAAGAAGTTCCCAACAAGGACGGAAGCTTTTCGCAAGTGGTGTGCTATGCCAACTTTGCCAATTTTGCGATGTTCGGCTTTTTGTTCTGGCATCCGCAGTGGCTTTTGTATGCGACCCCCTTCCTTGTGTTTACGATTTTCCTGTCCAATGACAAGAGAAGCACGGTGATTTTGGAAATCTTACTTGCTGTCTTCTATACGGTATGTAAGATTGCAAGTTTCTCCGTTGACGGGGGGCAGCACATGCTGGCAGGCGGGCTGTTTGGCCCCTGGCTTCAGGACATAGATGTTTATTTCCCGATGAAGATGCAGTTCTTGTGGATTGCTCCTTTTGCACCTGTCTTGCTGGCACTGGTGTTCTTCTTTATCTTCTATATAAACAGGGATCTTGCGCACGGTGGCAGCGACTGGGAGAGGGCGGCTCTGGATGATGTTCCTCTGGGTCTATTGCGTGGCTATGCGTTTAGCGGTACAATGCTTTTCTTGACAGCCGCGGCATGTACATTGATAATGACGCTTCTTTTGAGGCAGGTGGGGTGAATATGTTTGAGAATATGACGAAGGAAGAGGCCACTGCTAGCATTTTGGAGAGTGTTAAGGCCTATTACTCTAAGTTCATGCAGAAAAAAGCCTATCAGGACGGTGACAGAATTCCTTACGCATCCCGTGTTTTTGATGACAAGGAGATGGTCAACTTGGTGGACAGCGCCCTTGAGTTCTGGCTTACCCAGGGTCGCTACAGCACGAAGTTTGAGAAGGAGCTTGCCCGCTATCTGGGTGTTCCCGCGACACTGCTTGTAAACTCCGGTTCTTCGGCAAACCTTCTTGCTTTTATGACTCTGACCTCTCCTTTGCTGGGGGAGCGGGCGATTAAACGCGGGGATGAAGTGATAACCGTCGCCTGCGGATTTCCCACAACGGTGACTCCAATCATGAACTATGGGGCGGTTCCTGTGTTTGTAGATGTGACTGTTCCCCAGTACAATATAGATGTTTCCCGCCTGGAGGCAGCCCTTTCCCCGAAAACCAAGGCTGTTATGATAGCTCATACTTTGGGCAACCCGTTTGACCTGAAGGCTGTTAAGGCTTTCTGTGATGCTCATAAGCTCTGGCTCGTTGAGGACAACTGTGATGCCCTCGGTTCAGAGTATACGATTGGCGGAAAGACCAAGCTTACCGGAACTTGGGGGGATATAGGTACGTCGAGTTTTTATCCGCCCCACCACATGACGATGGGCGAGGGAGGCGCGGTCTATACTGCCGATCCATTGCTTCACAAAATAGCCCTTTCAATAAGGGACTGGGGGCGAGTCTGCTCATGTCCTTCCGGGCGTGACAACACATGCGGCCACCGCTTTGACGGTCAGTACGGCCAGCTGCCCGCAGGATACGACCACAAGTATGTTTACAGTCATCTGGGGTATAACCTTAAGGCTTCGGATTTGCAGGCGGCGATCGGCTGCGCGCAGCTGGAAAAGTTCCCGTCCTTTGTGGAGAAAAGGCGGCACAACTGGCAGTACCTGCATGACGCTCTTTCTGGATGCCAGGACAAGCTTATCCTGCCTGAGCCTGCCGAGAACAGCAAGCCCAGCTGGTTTGGATTTATGATTACATGCAAGGAGTCCGGGGGCAAGCTCCGTCTGGTCAAGGCTCTGGAATCTGCCAAAATCCAGACCAGGATGCTCTTTGCCGGCAACCTGACAAAGCATCCTTGTTTTGACGCTATACGCGGTAGCGATGCCTACAGGATTTCTGGCAGCCTTGATTGTACGGACAGGATAATGAATGACACTTTCTGGGTCGGCGTGTATCCGGGCATGAACGATGAGATGTTGGACAAGATGGCTGGCGTAATCAAAGAAAACTTGTAGGAAGGACAGGAACTTTTAGATGGGCAAGATGAAGGCCGCCATAATAGGCACGGGCAACATCGGTAGTGACCTCTTGGCCAAACTGATGAAGTCCCAGGTCTTGGAGTGCGGTGTTTTCACGGGACATAAGGCTGACTCAAGGGGTATAGCCAGAGCCAAAGCTCTTGGTGTGCCTACGTCCGTGGAGTCTATCGGCTACATTGAAAAGCATCCTGACTGTTGTGAATTGGTTTTTGATGCCACCTCGGTTGAAGGACACCGTTACAATGCTCCCATCTTAAAAAGGCTTGGTAAGTTTACGATAGATTTGACACCTGCCCACATCGGTGCTTTTTGTATTCCGGCTGTGAACTTGGAAGAAGGGCTGGAGCAGGACAACGTTAACCTGATAACCTGCGGTGGTCAGGCGGTGATTCCGATTGCACTTGCAATAAGCAAAGTCCAGAAGGGCATAAGCTATCTGGAGCTTGTCGCAACGATAGCCTCTGCCTCCGCTGGAATGGGGACAAGGAATAACATAGATGAGTTCACGCAGACGACAAAGGATGCGCTGAGGGACTTCACAGGTATAGCCAATACAAAGGCAATGATAAACTTGAACCCGGCTGTTCCTCCAATAACGATGCACAATACCCTCTATATGCTTTGTGACAATCCTGATATGGAAAAGATTAGCCTTGCTGCATTTGATATGGAAAAGGTTATTCAGGGCTATGTTCCGGGTTTTCATATCGTCTTGGGGCCAATCTTTGAGAATGGGCGAGTTACTCTTAGTGTCGAAGTTACTGGTGGGGGCGATTATCTGCCTAAGTATGCGGGTAACTTGGACATAATCACATGTGCCGCCGTTAAGATAGCCACTGAGTATGCGATTAAGAAGGGCTATGGGAATACAAATGCAAGAAATTAAGATTTTTGACGCAACTCTCCGCGATGGCAGCCATGCCATAGCACACCAGTATACAGAGGGCAATATACGCGATTACTGCCTCGCGATGGATGGGGCGGGTATGGATGCCATAGTAGTCGGTCATGGCAACGGACTGGGAGCCTCATCGTTGCAGGTGGGGCTGTCTTTGCTGCCAGACTCTAAGATGCTGCAGGTTGCAAGGGAGAACTTGAAGCAGACCAAGCTCGCTGCCTTTATGATGCCCGGATATGGTACGATACGTGACGATTTGATTCCTGCGGTGGAATTAGGGGTGGATGTGTTCAAGGTTGGCTGCCACTGCACGGAGACGAATATAACCCGCCAGCATATTGAGTTTTTGGCAGGGAAAGGCAAGGAAGTCTATGGTGTCATGATGATGTACCACCTTGCTGACAGGAATACCCTGCTGGAGCAGGCTTTGCAGCTGGAGTCTTATGGGGCGCAGGGGGTAATTCTCATGGATAGTGCGGGTGCCAGCACTCCTGAGATGGTCAGTGACACCGTTGCTTTGCTTGCGGGAAAACTAAAATGCCGCATTGGTTTTCATGCCCATAATAACCTGGGGCTTGCCGTTGCCAATACATATACTGCGATACGAAGCGGAGCTAGCATTATAGACGGAACTATCCGGGGGTTTGGTGCGGGGGCTGGCAACTGTCAGTTGGAAGCCATCGTTGCTCTCCTTAAGAAAGAAGGTATCCCCTGCAAGGCAGACCTGTATACGATGATGGATGCGAGCGAGGAATATGTGTCCAAATGGTGGAAAGACGACAGGGGGCTGGACGACATAAATATCGTTAACGGAATGGCCGGGGTTTTCTCTGGCTTTAGGCGGCATGTTGAGAATGCCGCTTCCTGCTTTGGCGTGGATGCCCGTGATATTCTGATGGAGCTGGGGAGGCGCAAGGCTGTTGCGGGTCAGGAAGACATGATTGTGGGGATAGCCAAAGAACTGCAGGATGCAAAGAAAAGTGTAAGGAATAAACAATAATATATGGAAAAGATTCAAATCGGTACATGGGCAGAAATGCCGTCCGCATACGTTACTAATGTCATGGCCAAGGCAGGCTTTGATTTTTCAATCATGGACATGGAACATGGTATAATTGACTTTGGCCTTGCGCAAAACATGGTCTTTGCAGCCCATGCGGAAGGTAAACAGGCATATATACGTGTTCCTGCGATAGAAGAGTCTTGGGTTACTAGGACTTTGGATACTGGCTGTGATGGAATAATTTTCCCGCAAGTGAAAGGTGTTGAGGACGCAAAGGAGGCTGTCCGACTTTGCTGTTTTTCACCGGAGGGCGAGCGTGGCTTCAATCCTTTTGTTCCTTGCGGGGGCTATCACAAGGTCAGCTCTGATTACTTTGAGAAGGAAAACAAGCGAATCAAGATAGGCCTGATACTGGAAGGACGTGAGGTTTTTACACAGCTGGACGAGCTGCTCAATATCCCGCAGATTTCACTTCTTTATGTCGGGCAGTATGACTTGTCGATTGCCCTGGGCATTCCCGGTGATGTATCCAACCAGAAAGTTCTGGACTTGATGTCCCTTACCGCAAAAAAGGCTGCTGGTGCCGGGAAGTCTGCAGGCTGCATGGTTCACAGCGTGAATGAAGCAAAAGAAGTCATAAAGCAGGGCTTTTCCTTTGTAGTGTACAAGGTGGACTGTGGTATCCTTTATGACTGTGTTCACGAGTTCACCGAGGGGGTCAGGAATGATTAAGCTCTCTGACTATCTGGTGTCCTTTTTTGAGAATCATGGCGTGAAGGATGTTTTTATGCTCACCGGGGGGGGCTGTATGCACTTGCAGGACTCCTTCGGCAGATCAAAAAGAATCAAATATACATGTACCGAGCATGAGCAGGCGGCATCTATGGCTGCCGAGGCATATTCCAAGATGAAGAACGCTCCTGTGCTTGTCCTTACTACAAGCGGGCCGGGTGCGACAAATACCCTGACAGGAATGTTGGATTGTTGGCAGGATTCCACGCCTGTGATTTTTATCTACGGACAGGCAAAAAGCAGTCAGACTGTCAGGCTGTCTGGTGTTCCCGGACTAAGGCAGTTCGGTGTGCAGGAGGCGGACATAATCTCTGTTGTCACCCCTATGACCAAATTTGCTGTTGAAGTTGATGATGCTAAAAAGATACGCTTTTATCTTGAGAAGGCTGTTCACGAGGCAACGAGCGGCAGACCGGGGCCTGTGGCATTGAGTATTCCGCTTGACATACAGGGGGCTATGATAGATGAAGTCTCTTTGGATGGGTATACCCTGCCTGATGAAAAACCACCCAAGCCCTCTCCTTCTGAACAAGATGTTTCTTATGTCCTAGAGGCATTGACCAAGGCGGAGCGTCCTGTGATTGTCGCAGGGCATGGCATTAGGCTGGCTGGTGCATGTGATTCACTCAAGAAATTTGTGGGTACGCATGATATTCCGGTTGTAATGTCCTTTATGGGGGTGGATACCCTGGATGATGATGATCCATGCTGTATAGGCAGGATAGGCTCCAAGGGCAGCAGGGCCGGCAACATTGCCATGCAGAATGCCGACCTGCTCCTTTCGCTGGGGTGCAGGTTGTCCGTGTCTGACACTGGGCATGAATATGATAAGTTTGCCCGCGAAGCAAAAGTAATAGCCGTGGACGTTGATGCCACTGAGCATTGTAAGAACACTGTGAAACTGGATCGGGTTGTTATCAGCGATGCAGGTCAGTTCATAGCCGCTCTGGATAAGATACTGGAGCCTGGCATGAAATATACGTCATGGCGGGAGTGCTGCACGGAATGGAAAAAGCGGTATCCTGTCATAATGCAAAGCTATCCTGATGACAGCAAGGGAATGAACTATTATGCCTTCCTTGGTTTGCTGAATAAATTCAGCCGTGGAAATACTCCTTTTGTTTCAGACGCAGGATCAGCTTTTTACGTGACTGCTCAGGCTATGTATGTTAAATCAGGTCAGCGGCATATAACAACAGGCGGAACTGCGACAATGGGATTTACATTGCCTGCTGCTATTGGTGTGGCTGTGGCAGCCCCTGAGCAGACTGTCATCGGCATAACCGGTGAAGGTTCTTTCATGCAGAATATGCAGGAACTGGAAACCGTGGTCTTCCATAATTACGACATAAAGCTTTTTGTTGTGGAGAACGGTGGGTATTTTTCTATACACCAGACGCAGAAACGGTATTTCAATGGGAATTATGTTGGCGAAAGTTCTTCTAGTGGTGTTTCTTTTACCAGATTGGATATGCTTGCCAAAGCGTTTGGAATCCGTTTCTTTGATTTGCCATCCGTAGATGCAGGTCTTAAGCTCATGCCTGAGATATTGGGCTATAGGGGACCTGCCTTAATCCGTGTTTCTGTCACGCCGGACATGGAGATTGTGCCTACAGTGTCTTCCAAGATGTCCTCAGATGGTAAGATGGTCT
>JAFTEK010000124.1 GCA_017453705.1 Treponema sp. | reverse complement strand
TCCAAGAATTGCCCATGACTGCCCTTAGTCAGTCGAGCCAGTTTCAAAAGTCCAGACGGGCTTTTGAAACTGAACGAAATTCACCTCAAGAATCGCAAGTGGTGCGTAGCACCGCTGAGATTCTTGCAAGCCAGTGCAAAAGTAACCGACTTTTGCACTGGCTCAGTCACTTCTTCCCCTGTCCGTAATAGGCGTTGGGGCCGTGCTTCCTCTGGTAGTGCTTGTCCACGATATAAGCAGGCAGAGCTGTCGCATCCGGCTTTACGAGCAGCGTGTTCAAAGCCATCTTGCTCACTTCCTCCAGGACTGCCGCATTGTACACGGCCTTGTCCGCCGTAGCCCCCCAGCAGAAGGGGCCATGGCCGCCCACCAGCACCATGTTAACCTCGGCAGGGTTCAGCTTAAGGGAGCGGAAGTGGCCCACTATCAGGTTGCCCGTCTCCCTCTCATAGTCGTTCTTGACGGCGGCCTCAGACAGGTAGGGGGTGCATGGAACCTCGGTCTGTATATGGTCAGCATGGGTAGTCCCAAAGAGCGGCACAGGCTTCACGGCCTGCGCCCAGCTGACCGCATAGGTCGAATGTGTGTGGATTATCCCCCTTATGGCCGCCCCGTCCTTAACCGCAAACTCCTTGTACAGCACGACATGGGTAGGCGTATCGGAAGACGGATTCAACTTGCCGTCCACGACCTTGCCATCGAGGTCAACTATGACCATGCTCTCAGGGGTAAGCTCCGGGTAGGGGACTCCCGACGGCTTTATCGCAAACACCCCCGCATCCTTGTCAAAGGCAGATACATTACCCCAGGTGTATAGCGCAAGGTGCTGCGCCGGTATCTGCATATTGGCCAGGTAAGCCTCTTCACGTATAGTCTTGTATTCCATGATATTCTCCGAGTGTATAGGGGCGGCTGCATTACAGACGCTTAAGAGCTCGCCCCATTGATTAATGTCAGTCCAAATTGTCCACAGCGGCACGTTCAACAGGCAGAGCCTTCTTGTAGTTTGCAAAGAAGGCATTGAATCCGTCCATATCCGCCTTGTCCGGCTGCACGGTCTGTACCTTAGCACTTGCGAATGCGTTCTTGTCAAGCCAGTCAGGAAGGCTCTGGTTCTTGCCGTTCAACGTGAATGATGCGAGCAGGGCCATTCCCCAGGGGCCGCCCTCCCCCGCCGTGCTAAGCGCGCTGACCGGGGTGTGCATAGCCGCCGCCATGACAGGAAGCCCCACGCTCGCCGTCTTAAAGAAGCCCCCATGACCTGTCAGCCTGTCCAGCTTGACATGCTCCTCATCAAACAGGATATCCATTCCAGTACGCAGTGCGCCGAGGGAAGTAAAGAGCTGGGCGCGGATAAAGTTGGGCAATGTGAAATTAGCCTTCTGAGTCCTTACAAAGAGGGGACGGCCTGACTCCATGCCTGTCATGCTCTCGCCTGAGATGTAGTTGAACGGAACAAGGCCGCCGCAGTCCTTGTCGCCCTTGAGCGCGAGTTCCAGCAGGCTGTCGTAGAGCTTGCCCTTGCTAAAGTCAGCCCCCAGCAGCTTGGCAGCCTCTCCAAAGAGGTTAATCCACTTGTCATACTCACCAGTACAGTTGTTGGCGTGAGCCATAGCAGCAGGTTTGCCGTCCGGGGTTGACACAATGTCTATCTTGCCTGAGTACGCCTTGGAAAGAGGCTTTTCCAGGACGACCATCGCAAAAACCGAAGTTCCCGCCGAGACATTGCCGGTGCGGGCCGCGACGGAATTCGTCGCCACCATGCCTGTTCCCGCGTCTCCTTCCGGAGGAGCCATCAGCGCACCAGGCTCCAGCTCCCCGGTCGGGTCAAGCCACTTGGCTCCCTCGGCAGTAAGGCGGCCTGCATCCGCACCAGCCGGAAGCACCTTTGGGAAAAGGTCGGATATCTTCCAAGAGAACTTTTTATCAGCCACAAGAGCATCGAATTTCTTGACAAACTCGGCATTGAATTTCCCGGTCGCATCGTCAATGGGGAACATACCGGAGGCATCACCAACACCCAGAACCTTCTCGCCCGAAAGCATCCAATGGGCATAACCTGCCAAAGTCGTAAAGAAGCTCACGTCCTTGACGTGGCTCTCGCCATTGAGGACTGCCTGATACAGGTGGGCAATGCTCCACCTTTCCGGGATAGGATAGTCAAACAAGTCAGAAAGCTTCTTGCTGGCCTCTCCAGTGATTGTGTTGCGCCAAGTGCGGAAGGGAACAAGCAGATTGCCCCCCTTATCAAAAGCAAGGTAGCCGTGCATCATCGCGCTTATGCCCATCGCCGCCAGCTTGGTCAGCTTGACCCCATATTTTTCCTGAACGTCCTTCTTCAAGTTGGCGAATGCAGTCGTAATACCTGTATGAATTTCATCGAGAGAATATGTCCAAATGCCGTCAACAAGCGAGTTCTCCCAGTCAAAGGCTCCAGAGGCAACAGGAACATTCGTGCTGTCTATGAGCACAGCTTTTATTCTGGTAGAACCGAATTCTATCCCAACCACCGCCTTTCCAGCGGAAATCTCATCTTTAGTCATTTGCACAATTCCTTCCGTATAGTATGCTTATATCCAGGCACAGCAAGGTAAAAGCTGCTGCCCCATAAGCATATTATTGAATGACTTTGGCAAAAAAGCAAGAGCCAGTTGCAAAAGTCGGTTACTTTATGCCTTTGGCTGAAAGTGGCTGAACGTCATGCTAAAGCTGGCACGTCCCTGTGTGACAGAGCGCAAGTCGGTGGAGAACCCGAACATCCTCGCCATCGGTGCCTGGGCGTGGACGATGTTGCCGCCGGACTTGTCGTCCATGCTGCTTATCATGCCGCCCCGCTGGGTTATCTGGCTCATCGCCTCGCCGACGAACTCAGAGGGACTTTCGATGTCCACGGCCATCACCGGCTCAAGGAGCGCAGGCGATGCAGCGGAGCACGCCTTGTCAAAGGCTTCCGCAGCGGCAGCCTCAAAAGCAAATGTCGTGGAAGTAAGCTCATCATATCCAATAGCCGTGACGGTAACAGCCGTATCCGTGCATGGGTAGCCCATCTTGATTCCTGACATAAAGCTGCTGTCAATGCTCTGCTTGATCGCATCGAATATCTCATCGGGTATATCAGCCTGCTTGACCGTGCACTCGTAAGAGTTGCCGGAGCCGGTCTCACGCGGCTCCACATGGATGCTGAGGGAAGCAGTGTTCTCCTTGCCCGCGATCATGCGGCTGTAACTCTCATCATAGTCCGCGCTGGCTGTGACCGCCTCGCGGTAAGTGACCTGCGGGGAGCCTACGTGACATGAAACCTTGAAGTCATCGCGTATCCTAGTAACAAGCACGTCCAAGTGCAGCTCGCCCATCCCGCTGATAATAAGCTGGCCTGTCTCCTCGTCTTCACGGTGTGTAAAGGTGGGATCCTCCCGGCTCAGTATTTCCAGCGTATCAAGGAGCTTCTGCCTGTCGCTCATAGTCTCAGGTTCTATCGCAATCGAAATGACAGGCTCCGGGAACTGAACGCTTTCCAGCAAAACAGGCATTCCCTCACTGCCAAGCGAATCTCCTGTCTGGGCGAGCTTCATTCCAACGAATACAGCTATGTCACCTGCGGAAACACTGTCCACCTGCTCCATGTTCTTGGCGTTTACGCGCAGGATGCGGTTGACCCGCTCCCTCTTTTTCTTGCCCACATTGTAGACCTGCATACCGCTCGTGATTTTGCCCGCATACATACGGACAAAGCACAGAAGGCCTGCATTGGGGTCATGCTGGATTTTGAACACAAGGCCTATCGGAGTCTTTGCGTCCGGGTCGCATTTTACTTCTACCTTCTCCTCTTCTCCACGCTTCTTGACGTGCACTCCCTCGGCCGGGGGAACTTCCACCGGTGAAGGCAGGTAGGAGATTATCGCGTCCATCAGGGGCTGTATGCCCTGATTGTGCCGGCTGGAACCGCACAGGAAGGGAACAAGGCTTCGGTTTATCGTGGACTTTCGGATGGAAGAGACAAGCTGCTCATTAGTTATCTCCTGACCGTCCAAGTAAGCTTCAGCAAGCTCATCATCGTTGGAAGCCACCGTGTCCACAAGCTTGGCCCGCCACTCATCCGCCAGGGCCTTGTACTTGTCGTTTATCTCGCCCACGGTGAACTTCTCGCCCTCGCTCTCCGCGTCCCAGTGGATTTCCGTCATATTTATAAGGTCAATCACGCCGTCAAATTCAGAACCCGCCCCGCATGGAATCTCCAGCGCGACAGCCTCCGCCCCAAACTTCTCGTGCACGTCGTTCATCGCGCCAAAGAAGTCCGCACCCACCCTGTCCATCTTGTTTACAAAGCAGATGCGCGGAACGCCGTATGTATCAGCCTGATGCCACACAGTTTCTGTCTGCGGCTGAACACCTCCGACGGCGCAAAGCACTGCAACAGCGCCGTCAAGCACACGGAGCGAGCGCTCAACTTCAGCAGTAAAATCAACATGGCCTG
>JAFTEK010000123.1 GCA_017453705.1 Treponema sp. | reverse complement strand
GGCAAGGGAGAAAGCAAACACAAAGAACAAGGCAGCAAGCACACCTGTCGTCTTGGTCAGGACGCTGGCAGAATGTGAGCCGAAAGCAGCGGACTGACCGCCGAACACCCCGCCCATTCCGTTGCTGTCTTCCCTCTGGATAAGGATAAGCAACACGAGCAGCACACACACTATGACAAAGGCCACCAGCAAAACCGTCCTAATAATACCCATTTTCCAAAACTCCAAACGCAAATTTTCAAAAGCATTTTAATACAAGGGGGGCTTTTAGTCAACTGAGCCAGATGCAAAAGTCAGCGGAGCCTGTTTGAAAACGGTCGTTTTTGAAACTGGCCATGCCGTATCAAGCCTTGAAAAACTGCACCCTTGGGTGTATTATGGTTGGCATAAGATTTTTAATATAAATATGAAGAGGTTTTAGATGAACTTTGTAGAAGAGATGAAGAAAAAGGCAAAAGAATACCAGAACTCACTGGTTCTGCCAGAAGGAACCGAGGAAAGGACGGTACAGGCCGCCGCCAAGATTGTCGCGGAGAAGCTTGCCCGCAAAGTGACGCTCTTTGGAAAGAAAGAGGATGTGGAAAAGGTCGCCCGCAACAAGGGCGTTACCCTTGACGGCATAGACATAATAGACCCGGCCACTTCCGACTGGCTGGAAGACTTTGGCAAGGAGTACTTTGAGGAGCGCAAGGGCAAGGTCAACAAGAAGACCGGAGCCGCGGAGGTGCCGGATGTGGACAATGCCAAGGCATTCCTGGTCAAGAACCCCCTCTTCTTTGGCGCGATGATGGTGCGCCTGGGCAAGGCCGATGCGATGGTCTCAGGTGCGCTTTCCGCCACCGCAGACCTGCTGCGCGCGGGGCTTAAGGTCATCGGAACTGCTGCAGGAACCAAGACCGCCTCATCATGCTTTGTCATGGACACCCACGACAAGAAGTGGGGCAAGGACGGCTACCTCATCTTCGCAGATTGCGCAGTGAACCCCCGTCCGACCGCCGAGCAGCTGGCGGACATCGCCCTTGACTCAGCAAAGTCATGCCGTGACCTCCTTGGCGCGGAGCCTGCCGTCGCCATGCTCTCATTCTCTTCCAAGGGCTCTGCCGGGGGTGAGGATGTGCAGAAGGTACAGGAGGCGGTCAAGATGGCGCACGAGAGGGAGCCTTCCCTGCTGCTCGACGGCGAGCTTCAGGCGGATGCCGCCCTCATTCCGGAAGTGACAGCCCGCAAAGCCCCAGGCTCACCGATTACCGGCAAGGTCAACACAGTCGTGTTCCCCAGCCTGGAGGCAGGAAACATCGGCTACAAGCTCGTCCAGCGTTTTTCCGGTGCGGACGCATACGGCCCCATCCTTCAGGGATTCGCCCAGCCAATCAGCGACCTGAGCCGTGGCTGCTCAGTGGAAGAGATTGTCGTCACCAGCGCGATAACCCTCGTGCAGGCAGGCAAGAAGAACTAAACCCCAGTCAGTTCAACTTTTAATAAACAGAAGAGCCCGTTTCCAAAGCCAGCTGCTTTTGAGGCAGGCTCTCTACTCTTTAAAAGCAAAATGTTCCATGATGATTTTGCAGTGAAATATTGAAAGCAGTCTGAAAATTGATTTCCGTTGTACAGCCCAAACAAGCTCAAACAAGCCCTTGACACAAACAAACCATTACAGTAGAATGCTTTACACTCTCGTACATAGAACTATAATTTTAGGTAGGTAAACGATATGTCTAGAACTTGCGACCTTTGTGGCAAACACACTTCTTTTGGAAACACAGTCAGCAAATCATACAATCATGTCCGTAGGAGTTGGAAGCCAAACCTCTTGAAGATTAAGACTGAGATTGGCGGCACAACCGTCACCCTCCGCATCTGCACCCAGTGCCTCAAGAGCGGCTTTGTCACCAAGAAGATTAACGTCCATCCTGCGAACAAGCCTGTTGCCGCAGAAAACGAGGCAAAATAACTTTTTCTAAAAAAGTTTATATCCTCTTTTGGAAACCCTCCCTGTCTTTTGCAGGAGGGTTTTTTATTTTAAAAACAGGCTCTTTTTTTTCATATGAACTTGCAGTTTTACCCCATGCCCGACTGATATAATAGGCATGGATTGCAACGAAAAACTGTCGCCCTTCGATGACGACATCGTAAGCCGCACGGCGGCCGGCAACTTTGGCATACGCTACCTGTATCCAATGCAACGGATGGTAATAGGCAATGTGCTTGATGCCGCACAAAGCCGGGAAGAAGCCGGATATGACAATAAGGCTTTTTGTAAACAGATAGTCCTCCTTCCCACCGGGGCAGGAAAATCCTTCTGCTTTCTAATCCCAGCCCTGCTACTGGACGGCCCTACACTCGTGATCTACCCCCTGCTTTCGCTGATGGCAGACCAAAAGCGCAGGCTGGATTCCTTAGGAATTCCATCCGCAATCCTGTCAGGCTCCCTGGATAAGGCCGTCAGGGAAAACGAGATACAAAAACTTGAGAAAGGCACTGCCCGCATAGCCCTGGCCACCCCGGAATTCCTTCTGGGGAAGCCGCTGCTGTCCCGGCTGGAAAAATGCAAGATTGCCCATGTAGCGGTGGACGAGGCGCACTGCGTCGGGGACTGGGGAGACAGTTTCAGGCCTGCCTACCTGCGGCTTGGGGCGGTCATAAACTTCTTGCGCCCCAAAGTTACAACGGCGTTCACGGCCACGGCATCCGCGCCTGTGCTAAAACGCATAAAGGAAGTCCTGTTTGACGGAGAGGCGTATATCATACGCGGGCAGGCAGACAGGCCTAACATACATTATTCTGTCATAAGGATAATGAACAAAAAGAAGGAGGCTCTGCGTCTTGCGCTGACCATGCAGAAGCCCATGATAATCTTCTGTGGAAGCAGGTACAGGGCAGAGGACATGGCGAGGGAAATAGCGGCACTGCTTGGAGACGATATCGTCAAATTCTACCATGCGGGCATGGAGAAAGACGAGAAAAAGGCCGTGGAGTCTTCGTTCTTTTCTTCTAAGGACGGCATACTCTGTGCCACCTGCGCCTACGGCATGGGAGTGGACAAAAGCGACATCCGCACCGTCCTGCATCTTGAAGCACCCATGACCACAGAAGAATACATGCAGGAGTCCGGGAGGGCCGGCAGGGACGGAAAGGCGGCCTCGGCAATCCTGCTATGGAGCCACGAGGACACTAAAAAGTTCTCCGTATATGGAAATGAAAGCCGGGAGAACAGGATGCTCCTATACGCATTGTCAAAAAGATGCAGGAGGCAGATGCTGCTGGAGGCACTTGGCTCTGCGGAAGCAAAGGAGACAGTCTGCACAGGATGCGACATATGTGACAACAATGGAAAGACTTCCGCCTTGGCAGCTGACGGGGAACTGGCACTGGCCTTTATAAAGAAACACAGGAAGCTATACGACAAAAACAAGCTCTCATACGAGCTTATAAGGATGTTCAACAGTAAAGACCGGGATCTTTTTTCCGTGAATGTCTGGGAGCACAGCGATGTCGAGAAAGTCCTGGACGGCCTTGAACAAGAAAACCTGATACGCCGCTGCCGCTTTCCATGGCAGGGGCGTATAACTGATTGCAAAGAGGGGCGAAAGCTGTTAGAATAAGGCCATGCTTTCTCCACAAAAGACCACGGAGCTTTTTTTTCCAGACGGCTCAGGATTTCACAAGACTGACATACGTTTTTTTTCTTCCAATGCGGATCTCATCTCATTGTATGAAAGCAAGGCCGACAGCAAGCTGTGCAGGCTTTTTGTCACCGATGAGACCGTCGCGGCACTGCCGTCTGTATCCCCATTTGTGGAAAAGCTAAAGGCATCCCCGCTGGAAAACGACGCCCTCGTCATACTTGGCCCAGGGGAAAGCTTCAAGACGATAGAAAGTGTGCTCACCATAGTCAAGGCCGCGCTTGAGCGGAACTTCACCCGTTCGTCCGTGTTCATCGGGATTGGAGGCGGGGTTATAACTGACATGACAGGCTTCGCCGCATCAATATTCAAGAGGGGGGTACAGACGGAGTTCGTCCCGACAACCCTGCTGGCCGACGTGGACGCGGCCATAGGGGGCAAGACCGGCTGTGACTTTGAGAGCTACAAGAACATGATCGGTACGTTCTATCCTGCCTCCTGCGTCAACATCTGGCCGTCATTTGTAAAAAGCCTGTCTGACAGGGAATTTGCATCCGGCCTTGCGGAGGCGATAAAGACTGCATTCCTCTTTTCCCGTGAGCTTTTGGACTACATGAAGCTCAACAGGAAGGCTGTCATGGCAAGGGATGACGAG
>JAFTEK010000122.1 GCA_017453705.1 Treponema sp. | reverse complement strand
GAGCAAGATTGTGCAGCGACTTGGCGTTCCGGCCTTATGTCGCGGGTAAATCGCTGGAGCAGTCCGGTAACGGACTGTGCAGATAGATGGCCGTCAAGTCCAAAACCCGGCTTATTTTTATATCCTTTTTCATTCTTTTGGGTGGGAGAACATGAGGAAGGCCAGAACACAGGATGGGAGAATTGCTCAACGTAAAAGCAAGCTCTTGATAGGGCTTGTGGTTGTGGTGTCTTCTATAGCAGTCCTTAGCCTTGCCACGGTGTTTGCCTTTCGGTTTATTTGGGACAAGTTCTATTCCGAGGATTCACCTGCACTTATGTATGATTACTGGTCAAATGGTGAGATAGAAAAGGTATACGAACTTTCAGGGAAAATCCTTCAAAAAAATATTTTTCATGGGCCGGCCCTTACGCTCAGGGGCTACAGCGCCTTCAAGCTCGCGCTTTCGGGCATAAATGATAACAATGAGTCACAGTCTTATCTGGATGAAGCGGTGAACAAGCTGAGGATTGCCATCCAGACTTCTGATGGAAAGGCCCAGGGGCAGACATATTATGCGCTTGCCTTGGCTTACTTCTACCGGGACAAGCTTTCATCCTATTATTATTACTCGGATCTTGTCATAAAGTACCTGCTGGAAGCAAGGCAGAGGGATTATAGGTCTGATGATATAAGCGAGTTGCTTGGAATATGCTACTCAGAACTGGGGGAGACAGCCAAGAGCATAGAAGCCTTTTCTGAAGCCCTGCTGGTTCATGAGACGGATGGCCTGCTCTATAACATTGCAAAAGAGTATTACGCCATGTCTGAGCGTTCCGTCGCCAAGCAGTATCTTGCCAGGGTTATACTGACATCGAACGATGATGAGGTAAAGATAAAGAGCCGTAATATTCTTGGCAAGATATATCTGGATGACGGGGATTATGATGCCGCAAAAAAAGAATTTGAAGCAATTTTAGAAAAAAACGAGAATTTTGCTGACGCACACTATGGACTTGGTATATTATATGAGAAGCAAGGTGACAATGCCAAGGCCAGGGCTGAATGGCGCAAGTGCCTTAAGCTTCAGGTCAAGCATGCAGGAGCTTTGCAGAAGCTCTCAGAAATTAAATAGAAGACCGTAACGGAGGTTTGATTCATAATATGGGACTGTTGGACAGCTTTACTACTGATATAGGAATAGATTTGGGAACCTGCAATACCTTGATATACGTTAGGGGGCAGGGAATAGTCATTGACGAGCCTTCTGTTGTCGCAGTTGAAAAAGGAACAGGAGCTGTTGTTGCTGTCGGTGCGGAAGCAAAGAGGATGCTTTGGAAAACGCCTAGTGGAATCGTGGCGATACGTCCGCTTGCTGACGGAGTTATCTCAGACAGCAGCTCCACCGAAAAGATGATTAAGTATTTTATCTCAAAGGTGCTCCCTCGTGGTCATTTGTTCAAGTCCATTAGGATGAAAATAGGTATTCCTTCCTGCATAACACAGGTTGAGAGGGATGCTGTTATGGCCGCTGCGCTTAAGGCCGGAGCCAAGGAAGTCGAGGTTATTGAAGAAAGCCTTGCTGCTGCAATTGGGGCTCAGATTCCGATTTATGAGCCGGCCGGCCACATGGTTTGTGATATCGGCGGGGGAACTACAGAAGTCTCAGTCATTTCTTTGGGAGGCATGGTCATAACCAGCTCCATCCGCACAGGTGGCAATGAATTTGATGAGGCGATAATAAAGTATATTCGCTCTACGCACAGCCTTATCATTGGCCCTCAGATGGCAGAGGGATTAAAAATTGAAATTGGAAATGCAACTGCCGAGGATGCCATAGAACACAAGGAGATAAAAGGAACTGATGCTGTGACGGGGCTTCCCAGGAGGTTGGAGGTTGACTCTGTGGAAGTCCGCGAGGCGCTAAAGGATCCTATAACAAAAATCGTTGAGGAAATAAAGAGAACCCTGTCACGCACTCCGCCAGAACTTGCAGCTGACATTGTGGAAAGGGGAATCGTCATGACAGGCGGTGGTTCCATGCTCAAAGGTCTGCAGAAGCTCATCCAGAAGGAAACAGGGGTTCCGTGTATCCTGGTTGAGAAGCCCCTTGAGTGTGTTGCTGTAGGAGCAGGTCAGGCCTTTGAATTGTTCCGCGACATGACTTCTAACAGGTCGATTTACAACAACATTAACAGTTAAACGGAATGAAAAAAAGGGCTTTCCTAAAGCTTCCCGAGTCAATCCTTGCCGTAATCATAGTCATCAGCTCATTGATGCTTGGCTTTTCATCGGGTGGTTTTATCATAAACGTAAAGACCCTGGGGTTTTCCTGTTTATCTGCCATACAGCAGGGTATAAGTTATGCCACAGGAGGTGTGACATCTGTGTTCACTTCTGTCCGTGATATAGCGAGATTGCAGCAGGAATACAATGCCCTTACTGAAAAGCTCAAGGACTATGAGTATCTTAGGCGAAACAATGCGGAAATACGGAAAGAGAACGAGAGGCTGAGAGAGCAGCTCGGCTTGTCACAGTCAATCGTATACCGCAATATATCATCGCAGATAATAGGCCGTGATGCAGATAACATCTACTCCGGCATAACTATTGACAAGGGGGCAATGAGTGGAATTCGCAAGAACATGCCGGTCATTGCAATCCAGAATGGAAGCGTAGGGATTGTAGGCAAAGTTGTGACTGTCGGCTTGGTAACAAGCATAGTCATGCCGGTCTACGACAGCAGTTGTAACATCTCTGCAAGGATACAAAACACAAGGGATCAGGGGTTGGTATCCGGAAACGGAAGCATGGATTCTCCTCTTTCATTAAACTACATTCGTAAGAGGGTGTTTGAGCAGATTCACTTTGGAGATATCGTTGTCACCAGCGGAGAAAACGGGAATTATATGAAGGATATTCCCATAGGGACAATAAGCAAGATTAATGTGCTGGATTATGATTCTTCGCTTGAAATTGAGCTGGAACCAATCATAGATTTCTCCAGGCTTGAGATGGTTTTTGTCGTTGACCAAAGTGCCCAGAATGAGGCTGGAATTCCACAGACAGTTAAGGTGAACCAAGAAGGAGAGCAGCAGTGAAAGACGACAACTACGTAAAAGGGGCTTTGTCAAGTTTATTGATTATCCTCATTGCCGCCCTTATAGAGAACGCAATTCTCTCCAACATAGTCTATCTGCCTGCGGTTCCGGATTTGTGCCTGATATGCGT
>JAFTEK010000121.1 GCA_017453705.1 Treponema sp. | reverse complement strand
TAGACGAGTTCATAGCTGTTGTTTACAGGGAACTGCCATACAAGGCACTGGACTATGAACAGGAGAAGCTCTTCTGGGAGAGCAATTATAAGGTTGAGACCTTCTGCTACATATTCGCGACAGAAGGACTGGATTTAAAGGAAGTCCGCCTGTCCCTAAAATCCCAGATGCAGAAGGACGAAAACTACATCGCCGCCCACGAGAAGATGAAGGGGGCAAACGGCGGTGTCGCGCCCCAGATGTATATACTCACGGCGGACGTGATGTCCTGCTACATGAGCTTCTCAGTCGCATCCGCCATGTTCCACGGAATGAGGGTCAAAAACCTATACGCACTGGCACTCAAGAAGGACTCCGCCCTATGGAATGCCAACACCGGCATGGGCCAGTGGCTTTACTATGCACCGGGAATTTTTGGCGGGGGGCTAAAGAAGGCCGCCAAGTATTTCCAGACAGCCTATGACAGCGCGGAAGACAGCTGCGACCGCTTTTTCACCAGCGTCTACCTCTCGCAAATTCACTTTGACATGGGGGATTCCGCCAACTGCTCCAAATACCTTGCCGAAGCGGAAGCCATCAGCCCGGAAAGCCATCACGTCAAGAACGTCAGGAAGCAAAATGCAAAAGGGATATCTCTCTTCTATTATAACCGCCACAGGACAGGGATAGACGAAAACGATGACCCAAATGCGACAGAACTGAACTAGCCGATGAGCAGTTTTAGATTAAACCTGAGCGGAAACGTAGTTTCCGAACCGGTCTATTAGCGCGCGGCAGGCTCGATTACTTGTCCAAAAAAGATTCTTTCATTAGAATGGCTACAAGAGGTTTCCCCAAAACAATGAACGAATTCAATTCCAAGATAGCAGAAATCGGCATAGTACCAGTAATAAAGCTGAACAACCCGGAGCGGGATGCGGCACCCCTTGCCGCCGCCCTTTGCGAGGGCGGAGTTCCAGTCGCAGAGGTGACTTTCCGTGCGGAAGGAGCGGACAAGGCAATAAGCATAATGAGGCGGGAAAAGCCCGACATGCTAGTTGGCGCAGGTACCGTCACACGCACGGAGCAGATTGACCGGGTTAAACAAGCCGGCGGCCAGTTTATCGTGACCCCGGGATTTGACGCGGAGCTTGTAGCCTATTCACAGAAGCTGGGTCTGCCCATATTTCCAGGATGCACGTCCGCCACGGACTACCATGCCGCGCTCAAGTTCGGCCTTGAGCTTATAAAGTTCTTCCCGGCAGAACAAGAAGGAGGGCTTGACAAGATAAAGGCCCTCGCAGCCCCCTTCCCCATGTTCCGCGTCATGCCGACAGGCGGAATATCACTTAAGAACCTTGCGGAATACATCTCATGCCCGGTCATAGCTGCCTGCGGAGGCTCCTTCATGGTGAAAGCAGACATTATAGACAAGCAAAACTGGGCGGAAGTAACCCGCCAGTGCATGGAAGCAAGAAAAATCATACAGGAGGCACGCACAAAATGAGTAGGATAATCACATTCGGGGAGATAATGCTGCGTCTGGCTCCCAACGGCTACTACAGGTTCTTTCAGAACGACCAGATGCAGGCGACATTCGGTGGCGGAGAGGCAAACGTCGCCGTCTCCCTTGCAAACTACGGAGAGGATGTGGCCTACGTGACAAAAGTTCCGTCCCACGCCATCGGACAGGGGGCAGTTAACTCCCTGCGCGCCCTCGGTGTGGACACGTCCATGATTGTGCGCGGGGGAGACAGGCTGGGCATCTATTACCTGGAAAAAGGGGCATCCCAGAGAGGCAGCGTCTGCATCTACGACCGTGCCCATTCTGCGATACAAGAAGCAAGCCCGGAGGACTTTGACTGGGACAAGATATTTGAGGGGGCGGACTGGTTCCACTTCACGGGCATAACCCCCGCCCTGGGACAGAACCTTGTTGAAATATGCCGTCAGGCATGTGAGTGCGCGCAAAAGCACGGGCTCAAAGTCTCCTGCGACCTCAACTACAGGGGCAAGCTCTGGACCCGCGAGCAAGCAAAGGCTGCTATGAGCGAGCTGTGCAAGTACGTCAACGTCTGCATTTCCAACGAGGAGGACGCCAAGGACGTATTCGGCATAGAGGCTGAAGGCAGCGACATAACCGGCGGCAAGCTGAACAAGGACGGATACAAGTCAGTGGCAAAACAGCTGGCGGACAGATTCGGCTTTGAGAAAGTCGCCATCACACTGCGCACATCCATCTCCGCCAGCGACAACGCATGGGCAGGAATGCTCTATGACGGCAAGAACTGCTTCTTCTCCAAGGAATACCAGCTCCACATAGTGGATAGGGTTGGCGGCGGCGACAGCTTTGGCGGCGGCCTTATATACGCCCTCCTCAGGGGAATGGACAACCAGAAGGCGATAGACTTTGCGGTAGCGGCGTCCGCGCTCAAACATTCGATAGAAGGTGATTACAACCGTGTCACCGTGCAGGAAGTAGAAAAGCTTGCTGGAGGTGATGCCTCCGGCCGCGTACAAAGATAGAAACAAAAGGAAAGATATGCAGATTACACAAAAACAGCTGGAGCAAGTTCGTATCCAGATAGAGCGCGTAAAGAAGATGGACGGGGGCTTTTACGCCAACAAGTTCAAGGACATAAACCCCCAGGACATAAAGACGCAGGAGGACTTCCTGAAGCTCCCTTTCTCTTCCAAGGAGGAACTGCGCTCAGCCTATCCGCTGGGACTGGCCGCCGTTTCTGACGAGAAGATAGTCCGCATCCACTCATCATCTGGAACTACGGGCGCACCAGTCATAATCCCCTACACCCAGAAGGACGTGGACGACTGGGCGATTATGTTTGCCCGCTGCTACCAGATGGCAGGGGTAACAAAGACGGACAGGGTGCATATCACACCCGGATACGGCTTGTGGACGGCGGGAATAGGCTTTCAGCTGGGATGCGAGAGGCTGGGCGCTATGGCAGTCCCACTGGGGCCCGGCAACACGGAGAAGCAGCTTCAGATGATGCAGGACTTAAAGTCCACCGTCCTTTGCGCGACATCATCCTATGCCCTGCTTTTGGCGGAGGAGATAGAGAAGAGGGGAATCAAGGACAAGATACACCTAAAGAAGGGGATAATAGGCTCTGAGCGCTGGGGCGACAAGATGCGGGCCAGGATACACGACCTTCTTGGCATAGAGCTGTACGACATCTACGGGCTTACCGAGATATACGGCCCTGGAATAGGCATAAACTGCCCCGGACAGGAAGGCATTCACATCTGGAACGACTACGTGTACCTTGAGATACTGGATCCAGAAACCGGAAAGCCCGTGCAGGACGGACAGCTGGGAGAAATAACCCTCACGACCCTTGTAAAAGAAGGAGCGCCCCTTTTCCGCTTCCGCACCCACGACCTTGCTGCCTTAATACCCGGCAGCTGTCCATGCGGCAGCTCCTTCCCCCGCATCAGCAGGATAATGGGGCGGAGCGATGACATGGTAAAGGTGAAAGGCTGCATCCTCTTCCCGTCATCCATTGAGGGAGTCATAAAGAAAGTTCCCGGAACTTCAAGCGAATACCGTGCCGAGATAGAGCACGTGGATGGACGGGATCGCATAACGGTCTTTGTCGAAGTCGAAGGCGGCGTTGACCGCACGGAAGCCGCGCTTACACTGAAGTACCGATTCAAGGAAAAACTCAACGTCACCCCGGAAGTCAAAGTCGTAGGAGAAGGGGAGCTTCCCCGCAGCGAAAAGAAGACCAAGAGGATAATAGACAAGAGGTGCTAGGCAAACGCTGATTAACACAGATACATTAACCGGCGTTTCACCATATCGGCAAAAAGGCCCCAGTCAAAGGCTGGGGTCTTTTTTTTATTTTTTCAGTTTTTTTTCCAAAAACTTATTGACAATTTGCTACAATAACAGGAAAGTAGCTAAACGGAGCTTTTATGGTTCCTTACATAACAATCACAGGAGACGTACCCTAGTGAACGGAAGTACTGTTTCTATTGGCCACGTCAGTAAGCACATTGGTGATTTCCATGCGCTTGACGATGTTAACTTCACCATAAAGCAGGGTGAATTCTTTTCCCTGCTCGGGCCATCTGGATGCGGCAAGACAACCTTGCTCCGCATTATCGCCGGATTCGAGTTTCCTGACGAGGGTACAGTTCTCTTTGACGACACGGACGTAGTACCCCTGCCCCCAAACAAAAGACAGAGCAACACGATTTTCCAGAACTACGCCCTATTCCCCCACCTGTCCGTCTACGACAACATTGCATTCCCCCTCAAGCTCAAGAAGCTTGGCAAATCGGAGATTGACGATAAGGTGAACCACTACCTGCACCTTGTCCAGCTGGACGAACATGCCCACAAGAAGCCAAACCAGCTCTCAGGCGGGCAGAGGCAGCGTGTCGCCATTGCCCGTGCCCTGATTAACGAACCAAAGGTTCTCCTATTGGACGAACCCCTTTCCGCACTGGATGCCAAGCTCAGATCCAGCCTCCTGCTCGACCTGGATGCCCTGCATGACAAGATAGGCATCACCTTCATATTCGTCACCCACGACCAGAACGAAGCCCTTGCCGTCAGCGACAGGATTGCCGTCATGAACTCAGGCCACGTCCTTCAGGTGGGAACCCCCTTCGAGATTTACGAAAGCCCCGCCACCCAGTTCGTAGCCCAGTTTATCGGTGACACAAACCTCTTTGAGAGCAAGGTCGTCGAGTGCGTTCCCCATGAGGCTCCCGGCTCTGACCCCGACTACATGGTCACGCTAAATGTGCCCGCCCTTGGGATACAGGCGCAGCTCAAGAGCGACACCCCCGCCACCCGCGAGGAAGACAAGAACATACTCGTCACCGACTACGACCACACCGAGCCGGGACAGGACATCTGCTTCACGATAAGGCCGGAGAAAATCCGCATAACACTGGAAGAACCAGACCTGCACGGACGCAAGGACATCAACGTGTTCAAGGGAATTGTGGAAGAACCGGTATACACGGGCTTCCAGTCCAAGTTCTATGTGCGGCTGGAAAACGGCAGCATAATCAAGGTGTTCAAGCAGCACGTCAACTATCTGGACGACGGGCCTGAAATCAAGTGGAAGGACACGGTTTATGTCTCATGGGCTGCCAACGACGGATACATCGTCGAGGAAATAAATAAATGACGGGCAAAAGCGTCAAATTCAAGAAGGCCAACCCCGGCCCCGTTTACGCATGGCCTATGGGACTGTGGTTTACGATTTTCTTCGCGGCTCCGCTCATAATCATCGTCGTCTACTCATTCCTCAAGCGCGACGTGTACGGCGGTGTAATCAAGGAATTCAGCCTCAAGGCATACGCACAGATGCTCACCCCAGCTTATGGGATGATTTTCATGCGCACCCTCTGGATTGCAGTCATCTCCACAGCCGTGACCATTGCAGTCGCCCTTCCCTGCGGCTATGCTATGGCAAGGAGCCGACACCAGACCCTGCTGTTGATACTGGTCATCATCCCCTTCCTTACCAACTCGCTGATACGCATATTTGCATGGATGACAATCCTCGGTGACAACGGAATGCTCAACTCAATGCTGAGTGGCATTCACGGCTTTGTGCACGGAAGCCTGCTCCATGACGGCAAGGTGTTTGTCCCCCATAAGTTCATGTTCACACAGGGGGCTGTCATATTGGTAAGCATCTACATGTACCTGCCCTATGCGATACTACCCATCTTCACGGCCGTGGACAGGTTTGACTTTACCCTGCTGGAAGCTGCCCGTGATCTGGGTTCCGACAAGATAACGTCCATGTTCCTGGTACTCATCCCCAGCATAAAAAGCGGAATCATAAGCGCGTTGATTTTCACATTCATACCGATATTCGGTTCATATACCGTACCCCAGATGGTGGGCGGCAAGGACTCCTATATGCTGGGAACCCTTGTCGTGGATCAGGTGCAGAAGGTGCGCAACTGGCCGCTGGCATCCGCCTTCTCCGTTATGATTACCCTGCTTTCCATGCTGGCAATCCTCTGGATGCTCGTGTCCAACAAGCAGGAGGCGGAGCTAAAGAAAGTCCAGACAAAAGAGGACGGAACAACGGCGACAAGCGCAAGGATATTCGCAAAGAGCCTTGCTGAGGGGGCAAAGAAATGAGAAGGCTGTTCAACAATCCATTCTCGCTCTTCTTGAGGAGCCGCAAATCATCAGAGTCCTCCCGCC
>JAFTEK010000017.1 GCA_017453705.1 Treponema sp. | reverse complement strand
CCCTGCTTGCGGTCAGGAAAGAACTCGCGCCTACGGCAGCCCCCCGGCAAAGCATCCTTATCCCAGCCCCCCTGCAGGCAGCCCTGTCACGTTCGGTATACGATGTAATCAAAGCCGAGAAGGAAAGGCAGGAAAAGGACTTCTTTATATACGACAAGCTGCTGACCCGCTACTGGACTCGGAAAGGCCCCTGGCTAAGCCCCAAGGTGCCGGAGAAGCTATACAACGACTTTATCATGCACTGCCTGGACTGCGAGATAGTGATAAGTCCCATATATGAAAAGGACAGCATAGTTCCCTTTGGCGTTGACAAGGGGGTGTTCAGAAAGCTGGAGCGGAATCCATTTGAATTCTAGGGAAACACTGAAATTCGCAAAGTTTCGTAACACAAAGGGTTACGAAACTTTGACGGGAATTATCCCTGGGATAACTATCCCCGGGCTGCCCCTACTTCGTTTCCAATGCCTCCAGCTCCTTAAGCCATAAACTCGCGCTGGCATCGCTGGGCATACGCCAGTCTCCGCGCGGAGAAAGGCTGACTGTTCCCACCTTGGCTCCGTCGGGCATACAGCTGCGCTTGAACTGCTGGGCAAAGAAACGGCGGTAAAAGCTCTTTAGCCAGCGCAAGATAATCTCATCGCTGTATATCTGCTCCGAGTCCTGGGCCTTCTTTCCTGAAAAAGCCATGCAAGCAAGGAAATATATCTTGGCAGGCGGAAAGCCCCAGCGCAATACATAATAAAGGAAGAAATCGTGCAGCTCGTAGGGGCCGACTATCTCCTCGGTCTTCTGTGCTATCTCACCGTCTGACGGAGGCAGCAGCTCCGGGCTTACAGGAGTGGCAAGTATATCGCGCAGGACTGTCGCAAGCTTTGAATTCCCCTGCTTATCGGCCTCATCGGAAAAGTAGGAGACAAGGTAGCGCACAAGGCTCTTTGGTATGCTCGCGTTAACCCCGTACATGGACATCTGATCCCCGTTGTACGTGCACCAGCCCAGGGCCAGCTCGCTCAAGTCTCCTGTTCCTATCACGATTGAACCTGTCTGGTTGGCAATATCCATGAGAACCTGGGTCCTCTCCCTGGCCTGTGCATTCTCGTAAGTCACATCATGCACAGACTCATCCTGGCCTATGTCCTTGAAATGGCACAGCACCGATTCCCTTATGTCCACTTCTTTTATGGAGCAGCCGGAGCTTTCCGCCAGCATATATGCGTTGCCCCTTGTGCGTGAGCTGGTCCCGAAGCATGGCATGGTGACAGCGAGAATCCCCTTGCGATCCAGCCCGCACTTATCAAAAGCCCTGCATGTTACCAGCAGTGCCAAGGTGGAATCCAGCCCCCCGCTCAAACCTATGACCGCGCCTTTTGCATGTATGTGCGACAGCCTCTTGGCAAGGCCTTCAGCCTGCATCTCCACAACAGAGCGGGAACGCTCCGCCCTCTCAGCGTCTTTTTCAGGCACAAAAGGATGCGGCTCAACAGGAGGAACAAGCACACGGTCTGCGGCATGGGAAGACTTTGAAGCAGACTGGAATCCTATCGGGCAATCAGCCATGTCCCCGAAAATGTTCTCGTCTATATCAAAGAACACAGTCCTATAGGAGTCGTCCGCAAAATCCTCCCTGCATGAGGCGAAGCTAGTGGTCCTGAGCCTGTCCTGGTAAATCCTCTCCAAATCAAGGTCAGCGAAAAGAATCCTGCCGCAGCCGTCAAACAGAGGAGACTCCGCCCTTATCGAGCCGTTCATGGCGATGATGTTGTGGCCGGAAAAAACCATGTCCGTGCTGCTCTCCCCATGCCCGGCATCACTGTAGACATAGGCGCACAAAGACTTGGCGGACAGGGAAGAAACCAGCTGCCTGCGGTAGTCGGCCTTTCCGACAAGCTCGTTGCTCGCGCTCAGATTTGCAATGACGGTCGCTCCGTTCAGTGCATGGCGGACGGAGGGGGAGAAAGGAGTCCAGGCATCCTCGCAGATTTCAGCCGCAAGCTTGAAATGACTGTCATCCTTGTCCTGAAGAAGCAGGTTCAAACCGAAAGGAACCTCGCACATTGAGTCAGAAAGCCTCACCATATCGGGTATCCCCCTTACAGGAGGTGAAAACCAGCGTCTCTCGTAGAATTCCCCATAATTTGGGATATAGAGCTTTGGCGTGACGGCAAGGACTTCCCCCTTGTTAACAAAGGCCGCAACATTGTACCGGACTCCATCCACCGCCAGGGGCAGCCCCACCACAGATATTATCCCCAAATTCCTGGTCTCATCAGCTATCCTGAGAAGGGCCTTCAACGCCGCGCTGAGCAGGGTATCCTGGGCAAAAAGATCCCCGCATGTGTAGCCCGTTATACAAAGCTCCGGGAAAACCAGCAGCCTGGCTCCGTCTGCATAGGCATCCTTTATGCAAGAGATTATCTGACCTGCATTGTAATCGCAGTCCGCGACTATAAGAGAAGGGCTGACTGCCGCCGCCCTGAGAATTGAATACTTCATAAAAGGATTATAGCAGGATATCGTGTTTGACAAAAGGGGGCTTTAGGCATACACTGTCTACATGGCAAAAAAAAGATACACTTTCACATTTGATGCCCCGGTAAGCATACTGCTTGTGCTTGCATACATCGCTGTATATGCGCTCAACATATCCCTGCAAGGAAGGATGAGCTTTCCCGAAGGGCACAGCTTAATCCAGCAGTTTTTCACATGCACTTCCATGAACTTAAAGGCTCCCCTTGACTACCTGCGACTGTTCTGCCATGTCCTAGGCTCTCAAGGCTGGGAGCCTCTGCTTTTTAACGCCCTGCTCATGCTGCTCCTGGGAAGAAACGCGGAGAAATCCTGCGGACACCTGACCCTGGCCGTGACGTTCTTCCTTTCGGCACTGGTCTCCGGGGTGTTGGTATGCCTTATCCCAAACCTGACGGCACAAGGGCCTGACCCCATCATATTCATGCTGCTGCTTTTGAATTTTTTTGCCTGCCTTGCCAGCGGAAGCATCTCTTTCAGCTGGATTCTCTCTTTCCTCATCTTCACGGCAATCCGTTTATACACCATCATACAGCCACTAGCTCCCGCAAGCTTTTCCATAATGCTCAACTCATGTATTCCGATTTTCATATCGCTTGCAGGAGGCATTGCGGGAAGCCTGCCTGCATTCCTAATGCTGTCCAAGGACTCTAGCCCCGCAAAGACAAAGGCCCCGGCAAGGAAAAAAGAAAAGCCTGCCAAGCCGCGGCGGAAAAACGAGGCTACTGTCGTGGCTGACATGGACGACAGCTTCACGGACACACTGGAGATATAGCCTTTCCATGAGTGCAACAAGATTTTTAACAAAAGTCTGCATACTGCTATTTATATTCATAGGCTCAGCCCTGCCCTGCCCTGCCCAAGGCTCTTACGACCCGATGTGCGTCTCCAACATACAGGCAGAGGATGCAGGCAACGGCAAGACAAGGCTCAGCTGGAGCCTTCCAGAAGGAGAGTCCAGGGGCAAGATTCTTTTTTTTGCAATATACCGGGATCAAAAGCCCATATACAGCGGAACCAGGGTCAAGTCCCTCTTCCCTATAGCAGCTGTTCCCAAAAACCACATATCCTATACTGATGAGACTGATGGCAAGGCCTATTACTATGCCGTTCTTACATTCGTGGACAAGAGCGGGGTCATGGAAGGCTGGGAAGACCTATACTACGACGAGGAGCTGGACGGCTCTGACGGAGAGCCGGGCATAAATGAGGACGGAGGTATGTTGTATGCCGCCGTCCTGCCGGGAATCAACGCGACCCTCTCCCCCGCGGCAGCCAGCCTCAAGGCAGGCACATTGGCTTCCGGCACGACGGCGGACTACGATATGCATGAGGCGGACTCCGATATGCATGCGGCGGACAGGCGTACACCGGCTGTCCCGCTCTTGGAGCAGGACGAAACCCGCAGGAAGGAGAGGAGCATAACGCCCCAGACGGAGCAGAATGTAACAGGCCTTGTTCCCTCAAAGTGGAAGTCCGGCCGCAAGGCGGTCCCCCTCTTCCGCCACATATTCACAGAAGACCAGACCGTTCCTGCCGGGGGAGATGACTACCTGCTCTACAAGATTCTGAACGAAGGCTGGATGCAGTACAGCTATGCCGCCGCAAGGACATCCCTCTCATCCTTCCTGGCACAGAGGAGGGACGAGGGGACGACCAAGCGCGCGACATTCTACCTGGCACAAGCCGAATACTATCTGGAAAACTATGCTGAGGCCCTTAACCTATTCCTCACAGTCCAGGACAGCTTCCCTGAGCTAGCCGGAAAGTGGATAGACTCCTGCATAGACCTGTATGAGGGGAACTAAAACTTTTATTTTGGGGAGTTCTCGATATTGCCGAACTCACACAGGCAGTTTCCCACATGCACGTCCTCTATGAGTTCCAAATCCTTTCGTACCCGGCGGTAAATCTTAACCTCTCCAGTTCCGCTGCCACCGCCTATCAGCTTCATGACCTTGCGGCCACCATCGGGACACTCGTAGTCACGGACGAACATCTGCTCGGCGTTGCACACGATATCAACGTCTATGACATAGCTCCTGTTGTTCATGCTTACAGACCAGTGCAGCTTGATTCCGTCCTCGTCCTCCGGCATCTGGGTGCACTCATAAATCGTGCTGTAATTCTTGTGGCTGCCGGCGTGGAACTCCAGCTTCTTGCCCTCTATGGAAGTGAGGATGCAGAGCCTGGAGTTGTATTCCCCCTGTATCGCAAAGCATGACTCCAGTAGCTTACGCCCGCTAATGTTGCTGACCAGGTTGGATGAGCTTAGGTGAAGGAATGGATTGGTAAAGCTACGCCCCCAGTTCTTGTCAAAATATCCGTAAGAGCGATCCTTGCTGACATTATATTGCTCGCCGTCCATCACAATGACTCCGGCAACCGAAGTCCTGGCCCCAAAACAGGCCCAGTTGGCCTGCTTGCTCCTGTAATTTGGAAAGAACCCGTCCTCTATCGTATAGTGCAGGTTCCATGCTATGGAGCCTGCGTTTCCAAGCAGCTCTGGTTTCTCCAACAGATCTGCCCCGGAAACCGAAATGCTTCCGGCAGTGGCGTTTTCCTTTATGTAACAGGTGTCCTTTTCAGAACTTCCGGCCTTTACGATATACTCCGGGGTTCCAGTGACCAGTGAAGAACACGGAAAATAGGCATTGAGCTGCTTGCCCCTTTTGGAGAGCTTGCCTGCTTTTACCATTACAAAGGACGGCTGCACAAATTCTTCTTGCAGAAGTGATTTTTCGCTCTCTGTACCAGCAAGGGCATACTGAAGGTCGGTGTCAGTCTTGGGAAGCCTGCTCTTGAATCCAAGAACAGCCTTGTCAGGAGAAATAGCAGGGTTCACAACATAGAATTCAATGAAAAAAGCGCACTCTTCCCCGGTAACTGAGCTGATCGCGCTGGCACTTATACGCCAGCGGTCAAAGCCGTTCTTTCTCAACAAACCTGTGAGCTTATAGCGCCTACTGCGACTGACTTTGTTTAAATCCATGGACATACCCACCCATTACATAGTCGGCATGTGCCATTTCCCATTTAAGCCTTTTGTTTAAACATTTTGTCAATGGACTGGTTGAATTCCTTGGTCTCAAGGGGAAAGTTCGCCGCCAAAAACTCATTGCAGTCCTGGGCGTTCTTCTGGACATGCTCGTACCAAATCTTGTAAACCTCAGGCTCCAGTCCCTGACCGGGATAGGGTGCTCCCTGCACATCCGAGACCAACTGCCTTATCATCTTCACCAAAACAGCAAGTTTGTTCATATTAACCACACCTCATTGCCATTATAGCGGCAAGTCTATTATTTTTCCAGTGGATTCTTCCGTCTGGGCATCCAGCAAAGTCCTGGGACAAAGAACAGCGACAGAAGCCCCCCTGACAAATGATTCCCTGTAGCGCATACAAGAAGCCTTCAGATCCTCCTTGCTTAGCGATAGCAACTGGCTGACCCTCCGTTCAACGTCCTCATTGGAACCGCCGTTGAAAAGCCAGAAAAAGCCCGTGCCGCCTTTTGCCGAGGGAGACTTTGGAGCTATCTCCGTGGCATAGCAGCCCGTGATGGACTTCTCAAGCTCCGTATCAGTGAACAGACCAGCCTCATCATCATTCAGGGAGTCCACGATGGCAGAAAGAGAGAGGAAAGGCCTGGGGTCACGGTAAGTAAGGAAGTAGCTGACCTCGTTCATGGGATTGGGATGGAAGAAAACCCCGTAAGCCCCGCCTTTTGTCCTAACCTTGTCCCACAAGTCAGTCATGGAAAGACAGTGCGAAAACACCAGGTCTGCCATGGACTCCTTGCAGCCATAAGGACTGGATTTGCAGCAGCTGGCATCAAAAGCCACCGTTCCGGGAATCGTGAGAAGCTCATCAACTGCGGCTTTTTCTTCGCGGGAAATCTTTCCGTCCAGCTCCGTCATTTTTACCAGACTCTTGAACCTGCTCTCACCAAACCGGGGGGCAGGAGCCAGAGCCTTGAGGCCATGCCTTTTTACAAATGAGCAGATGGACTCTCGGAGCTTGGGAAGCCGGTCAGATTCCGAAATAACGTGTATGACCGCGGTTCCAGAAACTATCTTTTTAAAGATTGCCTCCAAACGGGCGGAAAGCTCAGCTAGATTCCTGTCCTTAAGGGAAGATACAAATACAACGGAAGTCAGCCCAAAGAGAATCTCACGTATGGCCAGCTTGGGGCTCAGCTTTCTGGCAGACCTGTACATGGCATAAATATGCGCCTCGGGGAGAACCGAAGACTTGGCATCGTTAGCATTGGCTGTAAGCAGGTCCCCAATCCTCTTGCTGTCTGAAAAATCCATTCCCTCAAGGTAGGACGAGAGCAAATCCAGGTTCTCCTGAAACTTCTCGTCCAAGCACTTAAAGCGGAAGATGAACATATCCCTTTCCAGATAAGGGCTGCCAGCCATATCCTTCCTGCCCTGCGATGAACAGCTGAAACTCTTGAGTTCCGCCCAGAAAGCCCCCGATACAGCCCCAATCATGGACATAACCTGATCCCAGCTTTTGCCTTTGAATCCCAGCTGAGAAACGAGGCTCGCAAGGGTCGTCAAATAGGGATAGTCCTCCACATCAAGGGTATCAAAGGGAAAAGCCAGCTCAAAATAACAGATTCCATTGGTATGCTCACGGCTAACAAAAAAAGGAAACCCATCTGCTTCATCCCTGTCCATCTCAATCTTGTCCAGATTGCGCGGCAGGTCTGAAAGATGCAGGTGCGGAATGCAGCTCTCGTCCTCATCGGACTCCTGAAAGTCCTGCATAAGCTTAAGCTTGGAAAGAAGGCCTTCCTTTCCCAGCAGGGAGAATTCCTTTTCTATAACAGCCTTTTCCTTGCAAGCCCTCTCCTTCTCCCAATCCGCTGACGGATCCACAGAGACAAGGCATCTTCGCTGATTGTCCAAAAGGTATGTCCTTATCAAGCGGGAAATCAAGCCGGAATCCCCGGCAATCCCAGCCTTCAATGCCTCAAAATCCTCACGGCAAGAAAGGGCGCAGCCCGGCTCAAAGCCGTAAATCCAACTCTTGACAGCCCGCCTCATCAGCACCATGGAATAAGGATGACCTTCAGGCCTCTTTATCTCCCTGTTGGAAAAATCAAAGCTCATCGCAGCCCTGTCAAAGTCTTCCTTGGCCACCCCGTTTTCCGCGACATCCTTCAATGCAGACAAAAGCAGGTTCCTAAATTTATCCTCATCACCCTTCTCGACACCGCTCATGGCAAAGCAGAGAGTCGGGAATCGGGTACTGGCCGAAAAGCCTGTATAAGGGGCAATAGCCTTGCCCACGTTGGATGCGAGAATCCTCTTGGAAACAGGGGCGCTGTCATCACCCCAAAGCAGCTCGCTCAAAAAACTAAGCTCCATCTTAAAGGAATTAAGCTTCTCGTCCTCTATGCGGTCCGTAGTCCTCCAGCTCATGGCGACAATCCTGCGGGAGCCTTCACTTCCTTCGGCGGCAGGGGCGAAAGCCTGCACATTATCCCGCACAGGCTTGGAAAAGTCAGGCACAGGATACGAGGCGCGTTTTCCGGGGCAGTCAATCTTTTCTATGATATGCCCAGAAAGAAAATCAAGCTCCTCCTCCAGCGGGATATTGCCATAAAGAAAGCAGAGGCAGTTGGCAGTACAGTAGTAGCGGCGGTGATAATCCTTGAAGGCCTCGTAGCTAAGACCGGGAATTGCAAGCGGGTCTCCGCCTGAATCGTAAGCATACTCACTCCCCTCCAGAAGCGGCAGGTTTATCGCATCGTATGCCACATCATCAAAAGAAGCATAGTTGCCCTTCATCTCGTTGAACACGACCCCCTGCATAACAGGAGAGCCGTCCTCTCCAAGCTCCAAATGCCGGCACTCCTGAAGGAAAGCCCCCTCCTTGAGCAGGGGAAAAAACACCGCGTCAGCATACACGGAGAATATATTGTAAAAGTCAGCCTTGACAGGTGAGCTGGACGGATAAACCGTGTGATCGGGGCATGTATAGGCATTCAGGTAAGTGCTCAGGCTCTGGTTCTCCAGCCTGATAAAGGGATCCTTAAGGGGATATGATGAAGACCCGCAAAGCACTGAGTGCTCTATGGCATGGGCCACCCCCGTGCTGTTTTCTGTAGGAGTGCGGAAAGCGAATGCAAACGCATTCTCGCTGTCATCATTGAGCAGCTTAAAGACTTCCAGCCCGCTCTCCTCGTGCCTAAGGTATATGGTCTTAGAAGCATAATCCTTCAGATACGAAACCGACAGAACCCTAAAACCTTTGTAAACATCGTCAACTTTCATCACTTAGGAACTTTAGCACAAGAAGGGCTTTTCTGCAAGTTTATAACCTTTTTTGAGGTAACTCTGGAACCGCCAGCGAAGCTTCAAGGCAACCGCCAGCAAAGCTTCAAGGCAACCGCCAGCGAAGCTTCAAGGCAACCGCCAGCGAAGCTTCAAGGCAAATGCTACTGTACCCAGATTTCACTGTCATCACGGCCGGACACGCGCATTTCACCTGCTTCCCACGCACGGCGGAGGTCTGCGAAGAACTGTGATGTCACCCTCTCGCTCTCGCTCTTTAGCAGGAACTCAGTGAGGGATTCCTCGTACAGCACGCTGTCAGCCCTTCTCTTGGACAGGTTGGAAAGAATCTTGTCACGGAAGTCAGCCTTCTTGCCCTTTATCAGGATTGCAATGGTCTTGTCATCCATGTCATACAGCTTGTTCTGCAAGTAACGGTCTTCGGCATTAACCAGATCGTCCTCCGTGAACAGCCTTTTCCTTATATCAGCCCCCAGCTCAGGATCCTCACCGGAAAGCGCCGCTATCAAGTTGGACTCGGTGCCTGGATCCATCCTCTTGAGAATCTGAGCCAGCACGTTTTTACCGTCCAGCTCCTGGGAAACCTCAGTGTTCTGATAAAGCATCTTGTCATACAAGCTCTTGCTGACACTCTCCATGACCTGGGGGGCGACATTCTTCATCTTGACCAGGCGTATCACTATCGCGCTCTTGGCCTTATCATCCATGCCCTTTATGACCTCGGCGGCCTTCTTCGGCTCTATCTGGGAGAGGACTAGAGCCTGCACCTGCTCGCTCTCACCATGCAGCAGCACGCTTATCCTGTCGGCGCCCGCCTCGGAAAGAAAGTCAAACGGCCTTCCGTTGGGATACTGGACAACCTTCTCCAATATCTCCTCGCCCCGCTTTTCCCCATAGGCCTTGGTCAATATCGTCCGGGCAGTATCTATGCCGCCTTCTTCCCTGGCCTTGTCCAACAGGGACTCAAACTCCTTGAGAATCTGCTCTGATTCCTCCTTGGGAACGGAGCGGATTGAGGCTATCTCTGGCATTATCTTCTCAATCTGGTCGTCACTGAGCTGGGGAATAATCTTGGCGGCCTCGTCCAACCCGATTATAACCAGAAACTTGGCCACACGGCGGTATATGCTCTCCCTTCCATCCGCCTCCTTGGGCTTCTCTGGAACCTTTATAAGGGCGCCCTCTGTCAGGGGGCGGGCAGCCTTGCGCACGTCAGCATCGCTAGGCCCGGCAGGGCTTTTACCATACCAAATGCCCGTCCTGGCAGCAATCTCCGCCTCCTCAAGGTTCTTGCGGTCAGCTGCCTGCTGGCCAAGGATTTCCCCCACCCGGCTGTTAACCTTCTCAAAAATCGGCTTGTGCACCAAAGGCCTGGAAGCCCCCTTTCCCTCAGGAACTTCATCGGAAGCCTTCTTATAGGCATCGAGCATATAATCGTTCAGCTTCATACGTTTTCATCCTATGACAAATTCCGCCTTATTTCAAGGCAGGCTTATTTTAGGGCAGCCTTATCGCAAGGCGTAGCTTTCAGGAGCCCTGACATACTTTTTCTCGAATTCAGGAAGGGAAACAGGCTGCGAGAAGTAATAGCCCTGGAATATGTCACTTCCTATCTCAATAAGGAACTTGAGCTGGTCTTCGTTTTCCACCCCTTCCGTGACGACCGTGATGCCCAGCTCCTTCGCAAGGCCGACAACCTGTTTGATTATGATGCGGCTGCGGTCAACATCCTTCGCCCTGTACAAAAAGAGCATGTCTATCTTGAGCACGTCAACCTTTATGTCCTTGAGCATATTGAGGGATGAATATCCAGACCCAAAGTCATCCATCTCCACATGGAAGCCGGCAGAATGAAGGCGGTCTATAAGGACAAAGCGGCGGTCAGAGTCCGTTATCATAGCCGTCTCTGTTATCTCAAGCTTAAGCCTGGCCGGAGGAATGCCGTACTTCCTCACCAAATCCACAAGAGACTGATATACGTCTATATAGAAAAAGTCCCTCGGCGAGATATTGACTGAGATATACAGGTCATTTATCCCCTGGGTCTGCCACATCTGCAAAGTCCGGCAGGCCTCCTCCCAGATAAATAAATCCAGCTTGACGATAAGGCCGTTCTTCTCAAATGTGCTGATGAACCATGACGGGGGCAAAAGGCCTTCCGTCGGATGCCTCCAGCGTATCAGGGCTTCCGCCCCGCAAACCTTAAGGTTCCTGTCGGCCTGAGGCTGCAAGTACATCTCAAACTGCTTTTTGGCAAGGGCCTCGTCCAGCTCACCTATTATCCTGCTCTCCCAGAGGTGTTTCTTGCGCATGGAGTCATCGTACTTCGCGCTGAACACCTCATAGCTGTCTTTCACAGTTTCTATCGCAAGATTGGCACGGTCAAACATGGTGACGACATCCATGCCCGGATCTGTCACCTCGTATATTCCCATGTGGACGAAAATCGGGAAGTTATTAGTCCCCAGCATATCGTTCAGGTCCTTTTCCCTGGACATGAACTCCTTCTTGAAACGCTCAGGATCCTTGGTCAAGACGGCAAACCTGTCCACGCCTATCCTTCCATAGACCTCATCAGGCTTGCCCCCGGAACCCCCGCCGGCTATGCCCTTGATTATGTCCGCACAGGAAATCAGGATTTTATCCCCAACCTTCTTGCCAAAGAGGTCATTGATGAACTTAAAGCCCTTTATGTCGGTGACAACGATATACCAGCCCTCCCCGTCCATCTTGATCTTGCTGCTGATGTTCTGGGCCAGGAATTCCATGTTGTACATATCCGTCAGGGCATCGTGGGTCGCCTTGTAATAGGCATCATTAAAGGAGTTGACCTCTTTTGTGCAGTCCCTTATATGGAAGAAAGAACCCTCGGAGACAGTCCCATGATAGAGGGTGTGGTAAGTAAACTCAAAGTGGTACTTCGTTCCGTTCCTGACTTTGGAGCATACAGCGGAAAAGTTGGACACCTTGGGGTCAAAGCCCTTGTCATCCAGCCAGTCCGCCACAACCTCCCTGAACTCGTCCAGATTCTTTACCTTAAAACCGAAGGCACGGAGCGCGCTGGTGTTGGCATAGATGCAGTTGCCGTCCACGTCAAAGAAAATAAGCATGTCCTCGCTGGAGTCCTCTATGCGGGCGAGAATCTTGTTTATAATCTTGCTGGGCTTGTACTTGACGGAAAAATACAGGATGAGCACACAGGCTACGGCATATCCGATTATAGAAAAGTCCACGGGATTCCTGTTCAGCACAAAGAAGGCGTCCCAAACAAGGGTAACAAGGAAGCTCAGCATTATGGACAGGTAGCGGCTCCAGTAAGCCGGCGAAGTCCTGATTATCTTCACAAGCAGCATGAGGAAAATCAGTATGGAGAGTATGTAGGAATAGACTATATGTATATGGAAGTAAATTCTCTTCTCCGTGATAAAGAAGGGGCCTACGCCGTTCCAGTCAACGGCCTTGCACACGAAAGCCAGGCCGGAGGCAGGGTTCATCAAGAACATAATGCTGTCCATAGCGGTAATCAGCATCATTGTTGACTCCAGGAACAAAAAACTCCCGTTGTCCTCATGATGAAAAGATGTATATGAAACGCAAAAGCGGAGAAGGAGAATCAAAATCCAGTTGACGCTCCCATAGAAAAGGGCATAAGCAAACGTGGCTACCGCAATGCTGCTGGTCGCAACTATGAATACATGGCTCAGGACAGCGATGCTGGCAGCCGCCAGGACAGCTTCCAGCCTGGACGAAATAGCTCCACCAATTTTTTTTGCGAGAAAGAGACAAAAAATGAGCAGCAAGTCAACAAAAAGAAAGACTGCCGCATACAACAATTTCATTATGATACTTAGTATAACAGCTTTTTCCGATTTATGCTATAAAAATATAGGGCATCTCGAAAAAATCGCTTTAAGCGATTTTTCGAGGTTCCTATAGCTTGAGATTCCTACAACTTTATGCTAGCCTTATCGCATGGACATTACAAGCAAAGCTTCCAGGCTTTCAGGCCACATACAAGTTCCAGGCTCTAAATCACACACAATACGCGCACTACTCCTCGCTTCACTCGCAGACGGGGAATCCCACATACACAACCCCCTGCCCAGCGCGGACTGCCGCAGCACAGCCGCAGCGCTCCCCCTGCTGGGCTCCAGCGTTGACTTTGGCAAAGAAGGGGAAGGCTGCTGGACGGTAGAAGGAGCCGGAAGGAAATTCCACCTGCCTGATGACATAGTGAACGTCGGGAACTCAGGCTCCCTCCTATACTTTCTCTCGCCACTGGCGGCAACCCTGGAAGGCTGGAGCGTCTTCACCGGGGACGAGAGCATAAGAAGGAGGCCTGTTGGCCACGTGGTGGACGCGCTCAGGCAGCTTGGCGCACAGGCTTACACAGCCCGCCCCTCAAGCTCCACATGCCCCCTGATAATACAAGGCCCGCTCAAAAAGCCCTACAGGCTGACCACGGAAGGCAGCGTGTCCAGCCAGTATATCTCCGGCCTTATGATGGCCGCCCTCAGGCTGGACGACAAAATGGAGATAGAGCTTACAGACCCAAAGGAAACCCCATACCTGACCATGACACAGAAATGGCTGGAAAAAGTCGGGGCAAAAGTCTCCATATCAGACGACTACAAGCATATCAGCGTTATAGGAACCGGTATATTCAGCGGATTCGACGCAGTTGTTCCCAGTGACTGGGAAGCCGTTGCCTTTCCCCTAGTCGCGGCCCTGCTGACGGACAGCGAAATCACGATAGACAACGTGGACTTCTCCGGGATACAGGGGGATGATGCCATAGTAGGCATTTTGCGCACGATGGGAGCTGACATAGAAGAAAACAGGGAAAAAAAGACCCTCACTGTCAGAGGCGGAATCAAAGCACGCAAGGGAAAGGGCAGGCTTTCCACGGAGGGCTGCCCGGACGGACAGCTCCACGTGAACCTGTCTGGCCTGCCAGATGCAATATGCGCCCTTGCCGTGGCAGCAGCCTTCTGCGAAGGGGACACATATATAGAAGACATTGCCGTGTGCCGCCGCAAGGAGACTGACAGGATAGAAGTGCTCAAAAAAGAGCTGGGCAAGCTGGGGGCGGACATAGAGACAGGGGCTGACTATATGATAGTACACGGCCACTCCCCCTTGATGCCGGACGGAAAACCAAACCCGCAATTCACCCTCCACGGGGGGACGGTGGAAAGCTACGCAGACCACCGGGTGGCCATGTCCTTGTCATGCCTGGGACTCGCCCTCAAGGGCGGAGAACAAGTCCTTGTAAAAGGAGCCGAGTGCTGTTCGGTAAGCTTCCCCAGGTTCTACCCCGTCATGTCTGCAATCGGCGCGAATTTTGAGGAATCCTGATGGGAGCTGAACCAGGCACAGGCCAAAGCCTAGGCCGCCCGCTAAAAAGGCTGTGCCTTTCCCCCATCCTGCCAGTCATCATCCACATGCTCCCGGCGATCGCCGCCCTGATGCTCTCCCCACAAATCCAGTCCGCCATAATCGCCCTTGGCGAAAAGCTCGCAGGACGGGAGCTGGTCCATTCAGTCTGGATTGCCCGCTTATCCGGCTGGGGACACTCCCTGATGACCTACTCCCTTTGTGCGCTCGCCTCTTATATCCTGGTCTTTATATATGCAAGGGCAAGGCGAATCAAGTCCTTTGTTTTTGACCTCTTTGATTGGAAGCTTCCGTTCGCGGCCATCATCATCTGGATCCTGCTGTGCCTCTGTGCGCTCCCCTACCAAAGGACAAGGCATCTAACGGTCTACATCCCGGCCCTGATTCTTGCGGCGGCGGTATATCTTATCCTGCCCAAGTTGAAATCCCCGTCCCTGCCCCTCATGGCAGTCACAGCCGTATTGTTCTCCCTTGTGCTCTCGATGGCTTTCATAGACAGGGGACAGACCTGGGGGGATGACTTTGCCGAGTATATCACACAGGCAAAAGTCCTGGCGACAGGACAGGACAGGGATGACAGGCCGCAGATTGGCTATAAATACGGAACAGCCATATTAATCCTGCCCTTTTACAAGCTCGCCGGACTAAACCTGCTAGTCCTGAAGATTCCGATGATACTGTGCTTTATTTCGTTCATCGTCCTCATCATCCCCTTCTACAGGAAGCGGCTTGAGTCCCAAAGGACGGCATTAGCGGCGCTGACCCTGGCAGTATGCCCCGCCTTCCTCTGCTACGTGAACAACATCCTGTCAGACATCCCCTTCCTTCTTTTTTCCACGCTGACGATAACATGCATCTACGGCATCTACACTGACAGGGGCAGCACGACACGGAGATACATCTCCGCCATTTCAGCGGGCTTTTTCACAATGTACGCATTCAGCTGCCGATTCCAGGGGCTGCTTCTCCTGCTGGCCCTTACTTGCACCGAGATACTGCTGCTTTTAAAAGCTGCCCTTCCTAAAAGCAGGCTCCTAAACTCATGGACGGCATCCCTGAATGGGCAGGGCAGAAAAACCATCCCCGTCCACCTGGCATACTACGCATCATTTGCAAGCTGCTATATATTGTACCAGTTCCTGCTTCCAAAGGCTCCCGCAAGGTCAGACCTGGGCTTTTTGCGCTCCTTTTCCCCGAAAGGCCTTATGACAAACCTCCTTGCATATCCCTTCCTTTTCAGTGATTTCTTCAGCTGCAACGGACTCGTCCCCCACCCCCTGTGCCAGGCGGCATACATGGTCTTCATCCCGCTGGTCATTATAGGACTGGCACGAAAGGCCAAGGCCGAGGCGCCATGCACCATATACTGCCTGGGTCTGATAGCACTGTACATCATCTGGCCTGGCCCCAGGGACTTCCGCTTTCTCTTCCCAATACTGCCCTTCATGCTGATGTTCGCCTGCTACGGATTTGACTCCCTAAAGGACGTAAGGCTGAGAAAATGCTACACATTTTCCGCCATCCTTGCAGTATGCGTCTTTATATGCAGCATGCTTTATGCGGGAACAGAGAACATAAGGGGAAAAAGAAGCGGGGACTATCAGGCTTTCAGCGCACAGGCACAGGAGGCTTACGAGTACATAAGGGAGGGCACCGGAAATGACGACAGGATACTATTCTTTAAACCCCGCGTCCTTTACCTTGCGACAGGCAGGCCTTCTGCTGAATACAAGAAAGACGAGGAGGGCTTTCTGGAACAGCTCGGCGAGTATGACTGGCTCCTGAGCTTTGACGGCCAGTACCCGGACATTCCGTCAGAGCTTGTGACAGAAGGAGAAATAAAAAGGCTTCCCCAAGGAATAGTCCTTGAAAAAGCCTTTTGCAACTACAGCTTTACCTTATACAGGATTGGCAGGAAGCCCGGCCTTTAATAGTGGAAGGCAGAGCCACCTATGAACTCGCGGATTATCGAGCGGTTTGGCACGGCGGTCGCCGGAATCGTGGAGAAGTAGCTCAGGAACTGCAGGAGCCGGTCTGCCTCGCTGTACTCGCTCTGGAGGGGAGTGACGCAGCGCAAAAGCGGCTCCGCGTAAACCTTGAGGACGGGAATCTCGTAATCCAAAGCCGTGTTGAGCATCGCGTCCGCATTGTTCTGGAAGGGGAAGATGTGAAGCCTCTCACCCTTCTGGACGCTCTCCCACATGGCTATCGTGTCAGCCGCGCTCTTGCCCCTAAACTGGGAGTCACGGACAATACGGCGGATAAGGCGGTTGTCGCTAGTGGAAATCCTGTTGTGGTCGTCCAAATTCAGCTGGGTCAGGGCAGACAGGTAAATCTTGAACTTCTTGTCAGCAGGAACAAGGGGGGTGAGCTTGTCGTTAAGGCCGTGGATTCCCTCCAT
>JAFTEK010000120.1 GCA_017453705.1 Treponema sp. | reverse complement strand
CAGCTGGCACTACAGGGAAAACGGCAGGATAAAAGTCAGATACCCAAGTGAGTACCAGCATTGGGCAGACTCCAAGAATTTCCTTGGCAACTCGCAAATTGAGACCGGCGATTCACAAGGCCCCCTCACCATAAGCTACCCCCGCAGCGGAGCAGTATTCATCTATGATGCCTCCCTTCCTCCATCAGTGCAGTTTCTGACTGTGACGGCGGTGGGTGGACTAGAAAAAACGGCCACACTCTACCTGGACGGACAAGTCATATCCACTGTCTCCCAAGTTTTCTCATGGAACATCCCCCTTAGCCGTGGGAAACACACGCTTCCACTCGTATGCGGGGTAGAACGTTGCAGCGCAGAATTCGAGGTAAAATAAGAAGTTCCTTAGCTTTCTAAACTTGCGTTATATAACGTCTGTTTTTTGCGATTACCATCAAAGGATGCTATTATTGGCTCATCGCTTGAGAAAACAAGCAAATACACGAAAGCCTAAAGGAGGCATTATCATGAAGAAGATTGTTATGTTTGCAGCAGCGGTTGCCCTGAGCATTCCCCTTTTTGCGGAGAACAAGGTTGGAAAAGTGACCGGCATACAGGTCAATGACAAGACCGCAACCATCAACTTGGCCGAAGGACTTATCAACCCGTTCGCTGAAGATTTTTTCAGCAAGAGCGGAGAATCCACAGTCACAGTTCCCATCGATGTCGCGGTGGAATTCTATTTCCCCAAAAGGCCGAACGCTCCCGAAGCACCCAAGGCAAAAGATAATGACAAACGGGAAGACAAAAAAATGGAGCCGCCCAAGCTGGAAGTAAAGAACCTCAAGGTTGACCAGATGGTGCAGGTCGTATATGCACAGGACGGTAAAACTGTCGAGAAGATTCAAGTCCAGCCAATGATGATGGGAGGCCCACACCCCGACATGGCAAAAGACGACAGGAAGGCTTCTGACAAGAACAGGAACAACCCCCGCAAAGACAAGCGCTAGGGAAACACTGAATAATCCGAATGCGGATTATTCAGTGTTAACTCCGAAATTCGCAAAGTTTCGTAACACAAAGAGTTACGAAACTTTGACGGGAAACGCTGATTAATGTCTCCTATATTAATCAGCGTTTCCCTAGGACAATGACAGGAGCCAGTATCAAAAGTCTGGGCAGACTTTTGATACTGGCTCACTGTTCCACACACCGTCAGGGTAAAGCCAGCTTGATGCGCACGCTGATTATTCGGCGCCCCCCCTGATCTTCAACTATATATACGGCTCCCCGCTCACGCCATGCAGCACCAACCCTAGGCAGTTCGCCAAACTTTTCCAAAAGCCAGCCCCCCAGAGTCTCAAAGCTCTCACTGTCCAAATCCATCTTCATTATGTCATTAAAGTCATCAAGCTTCATGTCGCCGGGCACAATATACTCATAGGGGCTTATCGGGGTAATGCGCTTCTCCGGGGCTATCTCGCTCTCACCATTCTCATCCGTTATCCTGCCCAGAACCGCACCAAGTATATCGTCCATCGTGATAATCCCGGCATTGCTTCCGTACTGATCCAGGACTATCGCAAAGTTGTCCTTTTCTTCCTTAAGTTTTTTAAGGGCTTCCAGTGCCGTGAAAGTCTCCGGCAGGACAATGGCCTTTTTCATGCATATCCTAACAAAATCCCTGCTTTCCGTAATCTCCTTATGCGCAAAGAGGACTGACTTGTAATGCAGGACTCCCACAACAGTCTCAGGACTGCCCTGCCATACAGGAAGGCGGGAATAACCAGAGTTGAACAGTTTTATAACGTCGGAATAAGCGGAATCAATGGGCACATACTTTACAAACGAGCGGTGCCGCATTATGTCGCGCACCCTTATGTCGGAGAAATCAAAAAGGCGGACGAGCATCCGAGTCTCAACATCCTCAAGGGTACCCTCATCCTTGCCAACGTCAATAAGCGTGCGAAGCTCCTCTTCTGTAACAAGAGGCCTTTTGTTCTTTATCAACCTGCCCTCAGCATAGTTTATCAGCCGCGAAAGCCCATCAAACAGCCACACCACAGGAAAAAACACCCTCTGTATAAGCAGTATGGGCTTTGCGCTCATACTGGCCAGCTCCTTGGGGCGAAGTGCCGCATAGGTCTTGGGTATTATCTCGCTGAATATGATGACCATTACGGTGACAATCACGGTTGCATAAGTGACGTATGCCGCACCAAAAAGCCTGATGGCATAGGCCGTCGCGAGCGAAGAAATCAACGATGTAACCAGGTTTGTTCCCACAAGGGCGGTGGATATGAGAGTATCCAGACCGGAGCGCAGCTTGGCGACAAGCGATGCGTTTTTCTCCCTGTTCTTGAGCATCTGGCGCACGGTAATCCGTGAAAGGGCTGTATACCCGGTCTCGGTGGAAGCAAAGAAAGCCCCGCAAAAAATTAAGAGCAGCTCCACAAGGGGTATGGCTATGATGTAAAACAAGTCAGCGGCACTCATATTATCCCCTAGCCCTCAAGCTTCTCCAGCTTAACCACTGCCACGCGCTTGTCGTCCATAGCCCCGACGTAAAAACGGAATCCTTCCCGCTCAATGCACTCACCTTCCTGAGGTATATGCCCCAGACATTCCACAATAAAGCCGCCGATAGTCTCACAGCTACGGGAATCCAAGCGAATCCCCAGCTGCTCGTTCAAGTCTGACAGGCGGGAAAGACCTGAAACCTCGCCATCATCCAAGCTTGACACGACAACCTCCGAGCGGCGGGCATAGGGCTTGCTATCATCACCTATCGAACCGAATATCTGGCGAACAATGTCCTCCGTCGTCAGAATCCCATAGGTTCCTGAATACTCATCTATAACCACAGCCATACTCTGATGGTTCTCTCTCAGCATCTGCTGTATGGAAGACATCTTCTTGGTCTTCAAGATAAAAAGAGGCGGCCGCATCAGATCCCTGGCGACAAAATCACCAGGCCTGTCCCTGTAATCCAGAAGGTCTTTTACGTATATCACCCCGACTATATCATCTATATCGCGCTGGTAAAGCGGAAAGCGTGAAAGATAGTGCCTCTGCGAGAATTCGATTATATCGTTGTAGCCCACGTTGACAGGGAGTGCCTTTATATCCTTTCGGGGTATCATTATATCCTTTGCCTCAAGGTCAGTGAACTTAAACACCCTCCTCATCATGGTTTTCTCACTGCTCTCAAAGATTCCCTGTTCCCCGCCCACATCAAGAAGGGTCTTTATCTCCTCCTCTGTAAAAGAAACAGACTTTTTACGGGTATCTACATTAAAAAACCTGAGGCAAAAGCCAGAGAAAGACGTAAACACAGCAACAAGCGGATACAAAAGTTTTTCCAGAAGCTCCACCAGAGGAGCGACTAAAAAAGCTATCGCCTCCGGGTGGTGGGTTGCTATGACCTTGGGTGTAATCTCACCAAACAAGAGCAAGAGGACGGTCGCGGCAATCGTAGCTATCCCGACACCAGCATTTCCAAAGAGCTTAAGAGAAACATAAGTCAAAATCGCAGACAGGCTTATGTTTACAATGTTGTTTGCAACAAGCAGGGTATTTATCAGACGCTCTTTGTCCTGTAGCAAGCTCCACACGCGCATGGCTTTTTCATTCTTCTTGTTATGCAGGAAGCGGACACGCAGTTTGTTTATAGAAAGGAAAGCGCTCTCCGTTCCCGAAAAGGTCATGGAAAGCAATATGAGAATTACGGCACAGATAAACTGAGGAATCAAACTATTGGAATCCGTTTGAAAAGAATCCATGCCTTTCTAATCTACGAGATCTGCTGACACAAGATCCCGCATCTGGGAAACCGTATTCATCAGGCTCGTGACATCATCCGCCCTTACATTCTCATTGTCAGCTTCCATAGCCTTTCTCAAGAAATCCAACATCCTGTCGTAATCATCGCTGGCAAATAGAGCCATAAGGTATGCCGCATTGTAATAGGCTTCGAAAGTCTGTGCCGGGTCCAGATGCCCGTTCTCCGCGATGTTGACAAATGACTCAACCACACCATCCTGCCGCCCCTCCGAGATTGCTTCAATTGCCTCGTCATAGACGCTGATAAACTCGTACTTGCCAACAAGACCGCTGGCATTATCCGGATCCAGCAGGGGAACTTGCTTGACAAGCTGTGCCAGAATCTTACGCCCCGCCACAGGTGTCGCCTCATACAAAGAATCTATGGAACGGACTTTTTCCACCCCGGATGACGACTGAACTTTTTCTATTGCCTCGGAAACACGGTTAATTCCTTCCGTCTGTTCCCAAAGGATATCCTCCAGCACAGAAACGGAGTTAATGGCCTCGTTGTACTGTATGATGGAAAGAACATATCCGTCCTTGGACAAGATATACACGGTCGGATAGCTGGAAAGCCCATATCTTGCGGCAACCTGCTCTGCCGAAGACAAATCCAAATTCAACAGAACATATTTGTCCTTGGCAAACATCTTGAACTCGTCCGTGTCCAGCAGCTCAGAGCGGAACTCATAGCTCTTCTCATCCAATTCCCCGCCGGAAAAGAAAGCAAAGACAGACCTGCCAGAGCTTTCGGAATCCCGCAGGGCAGCATCTAAATCCGTCTGCCACAGGACAGGCTTTTTGCAAGAGACCGGCAGGAAAAAGACAAGGACAAAAATGGCGAGCGGAAAAAGCCGCTTATGCAAAGTAGGACACCCCCGCCAGGAAGATGTTCTCCGCAGAATTTTCCTTTTCGTTCTTGACAGGATCACCTGCGACATTCTTGATGAGGTCGCGGCTGGCTCCTCCAGAATCAGTCCCGACAGTACGCTCGCTGTGCCCCATTTTACCCAGCACAAGACCGTCAGGACTTGTCAGGCCTTCTATGGCAAAGAGGCTTCCGTTGGGATTATCAGGCTCCAGGACAGCGGGCTTTCCGTCCATGTCCACATACTGGCTGAACACCTGCCCCATGTTGAAAAGCCTCATCGCGAGGTTTTCTTCTATTATGATGCGTCCTTCACCGTGGCTTATCGGAACTAAATGTATCCTTGGGTCAAGCACTGTGCGCGAAAGTGCCCAAGGGCTAGTCGCACTGACAAGCCTGGTGCGAGCAATACGGCTGATATGGCGGCCAACCTTATTGAACGTCAGCGTCGGAGCGGCAGACGACGGCTCGCGGATTTCACCATAAGGGAGCAGGCCTGTCTTTATGAGAGCCTGGAAACCATTACAAATTCCAAGGACAAGCCCCTTGCGGGTCTTAAGCAGCTCCATTATCGCATCAGCAATGCGGTTCTCACGAATCACACTTGTGATATACTTGGCGGATCCGTCAGGCTCGTCCCCCATGCTAAAGCCGCCGGAGAAAGCGAGAATCTGGGAGGCATCTATCTCCTTCTTGAACTGGTCAAGGGACTCTGAAAGCTCCTGCGGGGTCCTGTTGCGGAAAAGCATTATCTTTGTCTCCGCACCATTCAAGCTAAAGGCCCTTGCCATGTCGTACTCACAGTTGGTTCCGGGGAACACAGGTATAATGACCCGTGGCCTGGTCTGTGAATACTTGGGGCTGAACGACTTGCGGGCAGGAGCAAGGCTCTTGTGCTCGGCAAAAGCAAAATCAGGCATCTCAGGGCTTGCCGCAGAGGAGACAGGAGGGAACACCTTGGCAAGGGTTCCCTCCCAGGCCTGCTCTATGTCCTTCAAGCTTATCGTCACATTGGGAATCAAGCTGGAAAAGAGCGTTATCTCAGGGCTGTCAACTGTCACACCAAGTTTCACAAGAGTACCTATCTCGAAATCCGCCGGATCCAGATGATCCGCCTCCACGATTATTGAGCCATAAACCGGTATAAAGAGGTCGTCCGCACCGGTCTCATTGGCCAGCCCCACCCCCATCCTCGTGACAGCCTGAGGGAAGTTATCTATCCTTGCGCCAATCCTGTTGCCCATCGCCATCTTGCTTATGGCTTCCGCAAGGCCTCCCGCACCGACAGGGTACATCGCCCGGATTTTCCCCTCGGCGTTCCTCTTGTACAAGGCGGCGGCATTCTTTTTGAATGCTTCCCAATCGGGAATGCTCTCGGCGGAATACGGGGTCATCACCATATAGATGTTATCATCCGCCTTCTTGAAAGAGCCGGAAGTGATGTTCTTGACATCATCAACAGTAACAGCAAACGAAACCAGGGTATGGGGAACATTAAGCCTCTCAAAGCTTCCTGACATACTGTCCTTGCCACCAATGCTTGCAGTACCCATAGCCAGCTGCGCATCAATAGACCCCAGAAGAGCCGCTGCAGGGTATCCCCAGGTCTTCTCGTCCACACAACGGCCAAAGAACTCCTGGAAACTCAGACGGCACTTGGAGGCATCTCCTCCCATACAGGTTATCTTTGCAAGCGAAGAAAGAACCGCTATCTCAGAACCGTGGTAGGGGCTCCAGTCAGCAACCCTTGGGTCATAGCCATAGGCCATGAGCGATACGGTGGAAGTCTCACGGGGAGGAAGGACAGGCAGCTTGGCCGCCATACCAGCCTCCGGGGTGGCCTGATAACGGCCTCCGTATGGAAAAAGAACCGTGGCAGAACCGATGGAACCGTCAAACCTTTCACAAAGCCCCCTCTGAGAGCAGCAGGCAAGGTCTGACATGTCGGCAAGCCATGCGTTGCGTATGTTCTTCTGCAAACTGGAACTGCGCCAAAGCTGGCGGGAAACCCCGTCAAGGGGCTTTGCCAACGGAGGCAGGCTCTCCCTGTCCGGCATCGCGATAAAAGCACTTGCGCTGTGAGGCGCACCGGCCGTGTCTATGAATGACCTGTCCAAGTCAACGATGGTCTTGCCCCGCCACCTCATCACCATGCGGTTTGTGTCCGTGACAGTCGCAACCACCACGGCGTTCAAATTCTCCGCATCAGCAGCCTCTATAAATCGCTCCACGTTTTCTTTAGCGACGACAACGGCCATACGCTCCTGGCTCTCTGAGATGGCAAGCTCCGTACCGTCAAGCCCCTCGTACTTCTTGGGAACGGCATCAAGGTCTATGTCCAGCCCCGGCGCAAGCTCTCCGACCGCCACGGAAACACCACCGGCACCAAAGTCATTGCACCTCTTTATCATCAGGCAAACGTCCTTGTCGCGGAAAAGCCTCTGGATTTTCCGCTCCTCCACCGCATTGCCCTTCTGGACTTCCGCAGCCGCAGTGCTGACAGATTTTTTGTTGTGCACTTTGGACGAGCCTGTGGCTCCGCCTATTCCATCACGGCCTGTTCCCCCGCCCAAGAGGATTACTATATCCCCCGGCTCAGGCTCAGTCCGCACCACCTGATCAGCAGGAGACGCGGAAATGACCGCCCCCAGCTCCATCCTCTTGGCAAGGAATCCGGGGTGATAAATCTCGGAAACTTGTCCCGTCGTAAGGCCTATCTGGTTGCCATAGCTGGAAAAGCCCTGCGCGGCCTCGCGGGTAAGCTTAAGCTGCGGAAGCTTGCCGGGCAGTGTGTCCGACAAAGGAACGGTCGGATCTGCGGCACCTGTGACACGCATAGCCTGATAGACCCAGGAACGCCCAGAAAGAGGATCTCGTATAGCACCGCCTATGCAGGTCGCGGCACCTCCAAAAGGCTCTATCTCCGTCGGATGGTTGTGGGTCTCATTCTTAAACTGGAGCAGCCAGCGTTCAGTGGACTCCGGGCAATCATTAGTCGCCGTGCAGTGCAAGTCAACGAATATCGAACACGCATTGTTCTCCCCGCTAACTTCCAGGTCGTCCAGCTTGCCCTGCTCCCTTAGATATTTGGCCGCTATGCAAGCCATGTCCATGAGGGTCACAGGCTTGTCCTTACGTCCTGCGTAAAGCTTATCCCTCATTTCCTGATAGCTTTTCCATGCCTTGCGAATCTCGGAGGCATAAAGGCCTTCCTCTATCTTGACATCCTCAAGGACAGTGTTGAAAGTCGTATGACGACAATGGTCGGACCAATAGGTGTCCAAGACGCGAATCTCTGTAATAGTCGGATCCCGCCCCTTGTCCTTGAAGTAGTTTTGCATCCACTTCACATCGGACAAATCCATCGCCAGCCCCATCGTCCCCCTGTAATAATCCAGCTCCTTGTCATCCAGCACCGTAAAACCGGAGGCAGTCTCTATGTCGTGAGCCTCCCAGACCTTGAGCTTAAGAGTAGAAGGCTTTCCTTCGGCCGCAAGGCGGCTGTCAACAGGATTGACAAGATACCTTTCTATTTTCTGGATGTCTTCCTTGGAAAGCTGCTCACCGGAGTTCTTGAGCAGGACTATCTTGGCGCAGCGGACAATCGGAGGCTCGGAACGAACCGTGAATTCCTTTGACATTCCCTCACGGAGCAAGAGCAAGCACTGCTCCGCGCTGTCCGCCCGCTGGTCGTACTGGCCGGGCAAATATTCCCAGATTATCTGTGTCTCGTCAGAAGCGACATTAAGCACATCGTAGAACACAAAGTCGCTCTGTGGCTCGGAGAAGATGCGGCTAACAGCGGCCTCACAGACAGCCTCCGATACGTTCTCTATATCGTAGCGGTTCAGGTAGCGCACACCCGCCACACCTGACACCCCAAGGAAGCCCTTTATGTCTGAATAAATGCGTCCAGCCTCGTTCCTAAAACCATCTTTCCTTTCAACGTAAATACGAAACATATCCCCATTATAGGGCAAAAAAAACAGTTATGCAATGAGCCATTTTACTTCTGTAGCCATTTTACTTCCAGGGGCGGATTTTGCCATCCCAGCCTTTCTTATTCCAGTAGTCCATGTCTCCCGGAAGCAAGCCTTTCTTATGGAGCATCCGCACCAAGCCGAAGAAAGCCTTGGTCTTAAAGCCGGGCTTTACCCTGCCGTTCCGCCGCTTTATCAAGTCTGCCATTGCCACGGCCTTCTTTTCGATGGAGAGCTTTTTCTTTTCGCTCACCGCATCCCAGCTGACCGCAGCCACGGCAAAGCCCAGCTTGTAGCGTTTGGCGACACCCCAGAAAAACAGGCTGTCCGCCATGTCCTTTATGGTGGAAGACATTCCTGCTCCCGCCGCAGTCGCCACGCACAGCCCCTGCTTGCTGAACATGGCCTGCTCCGGCCTGTGCACCATCCACATGTAGCCGTAGTGGTCAAGCAGGGCTTTCATAGAGCCTGTCGCATGGTAAACATATACAGGGCTGGCAAGAATTATGAGGTCGGCTTCCAAAAGAGCCTTTGTTATAGGCGCCAAGGAAGCATGGTGCGGACAGCCGGCCTCACTTCCCTTAAAGCACATCATACAGCCCATGCAGAAAGAGCCGAAGTCACGCGGCAGAAAGAACTCCTTTATCTCCCCGCCAATCCTGTCTGCCACCATGCGGGCTATGTGGTATGTTGAGCCTTTATGGTTTTGACCGTGAATTATCGTAATTTTCATAGTTACACTACTCCATGCACCTGTCACACACATTACGAGAT
>JAFTEK010000119.1 GCA_017453705.1 Treponema sp. | reverse complement strand
GGGGTGTTTTTCCGGCCGGTCAATGTCGCACAAGGGCGGCGTTTGTTCGGCGTTTTCACAGCCCGCCGCAGTCTCAATCCCTAAGACTTGTTCCGGCCTGATTTCTTACTTCTCCTTCTGTCCAGCTTTTCCACCTGCTCCAAGGTCAGGCCAGTTATCTCGGCGATGTCCCCAAGCGGATAGTTCCTCGCCAGCATCCTCCGCGCGGTGGTCTCGACCCCCTCCTCAAAGCCCTCTCGCCTCCGGTTGCGGTCGTACTCCTCCTGGTTGAATTCAGTAAGGCTCATGTTCAGCACCTCCATCTTCTGTGACTTGAAATAGCCGTCCAGCAGGTTCTCGCTTATGGCGCAGTCCAGAGCCTTGGAGACGGCCTCCCTCTTTTCCATGCTTCTCAGGTTCTTCTTTACCATGCCGACATAGCGACTATAATCATACAACGCCCTGCACTTTTTTTGAAGTGCCTCGTTGTGGTTTCCGCCTATGTTGAGCACCGTCGCAGTCCATTCAAAGCCTTCCACTGGCTCACCGGTCTCAAAGGCATCAGACAGCCTCTGGTATGACAAATCTGGCATTTCCTTGTCTCCGTTGTAGAATACAACGAAAGAAGGGGCAGGTATCCTCACAAGCCTAGCACCTAACAAGTCCTCGCCACGCATTGACAGGTTTATCTGGTACAGCTGCGCGAAGTACATGCGTTCGCTAGAGCGAGCGCAGCGACTTTGTGCATAGCACAAAGTCGTAGGCTTCCCGCAAGGGAATCCCCTGCTCATAAAGGTTCATTTGGCTGTCTATGAGAAACGAGATGTCGTTCCTCATGGTGATGTAAATCACGTTCTCTATCGTTGTCAGTCTGAGCGCGTCCGGGTCGGTGTACGCAGAGCCGTTCAAGGCATTGTACAAGTCAAGCCTCCATCGTTTGCTCTGCTCTGTATTTCTCCCGAAAATCGCCTTGAACAGCCTGTCCTTGTACTCCCTGTTCTCATGAACCTCCTCCGATTGGGCAAAATCCCCCACAATCGCTTTCTCTTCCATAAGCTTCCTCCTCCGGATGTCTTGTCGTGGGGATTGGCGGGGCGTGAACTCCGCATCCGCAACGAGCTTACAACCCGCAAACACCCCCTGACAATTACATCTATAGAGGAAAAGCTCTTTCTGCAACTTCACCGCATTTTTTTTGAATTCTTAATTCTTAATTCTTAATTTATTATCGCTGCTTCTTGAACTTGGTGACGGCGATGGACTTCTCCTTGGCCTTCTCCCGTCGCAGCAGCTCCTTCTCGTCCGGGTTTTTGTCTGCGGGGCGCGTATCCCACTCCACTGCCACCCGCCGCCTCTCCAGGTCGGGGATTCTCAGGAAGGTCAGGCAGTCCGCCCGGTGCACGGTTATGCCGCGGCCTCTGCTCACGTAACCGGAAATAGGCTCCCCCGGCTCAGGCGAGCAGCATTTGGCTATCGTGACAAAGAAGTTGGTCGTGTTGTCTATCTTTATCCTTCCGGTGTAGCTCTCGCCGCCCGCATCCTTCTTAGACTTCTTTTTGCCGTCCTGCTGCTTTTGCAGCGAGTGCTTCTGCGCCATCCAGCGCGAGTACTCGGCGTTGGCGGCGGTTTCCGCCTGTTTCTTTGCCTCGGCCTCGCGGTCTATGAAGGTGGGGTCGTTGGCGGCAAGCCATGAGTGTATCTTCTGGTGAGCCTTGCCTGTCTTGACCGCCTTGAGCTGGCTCTGGGTCGGGTGCGCCTGGGGGCTGGTAAGAACCTCGACAATCTGCGTGTTTTGCAGTGGGGCTGTCAGCGGAACAATCTTGCCGTCAGCCTTGGCCCCGATTATCTTCTCACCTATCGCGGAGTGAATCGCGTAGGCAAAATCTATCGCGTTGCTGCCTGCAGGAAGCTCCTTGACATCTCCTTTTGGCGTAAAGACATAGATGGAATCTCCCAGAAGCTCGTCCCGCAGCTTCTCAAAGAAGTCCTCATCGTTCGCCCCTGACTGGCCGCCGTCCCCCTGCTCATTCCTCAGCTCCATCAGCTGGTTGATTATGCCCAGGTCGGAAGCCTTGACCAGCTCGTGGCTCGACCCCTTCTTATAGAGCCAGTGGGAAGCCACGCCGTGCTCGGCGACATTGTGCATCTCCTGCGTCCGTATCTGGATTTCAAGGGGCTTGCCCTCGCATATAACCGTCGTGTGCAGGGACTGGGAGCCGTTGGACTTGGGCATGGCTATGTAGTCCTTAAAACGGCCGTCCATGGGCTTCCACAGTCCGTGCACGATTCCCACGATGGTGTAGCACTCGCTCGCGGTCTGGCATATCACGCGCAGGGCAAGCAGGTCGTACAGCTCGCCCGCCTCCTTGTTCCGCCTGCGCATCTTCTGGTATATAGAATAAAAATGCTTGGCCCGGCTTGATATGCTTACGGAAAGCCCCGCCTTCTCCGCAGCCGGGTATATCTTTTTCACGGCGTTCTGCAGGTAGACGTCCCTCTCGTCCTTCTTCTGCGAGACCAAGGACTTTATCTGCTGGAAGGCATCGGGGTTGGAGTACTTGAGGCTCAAGTCCTCCATCTCGTTCTTCACGTCGTTCATACCGAGCCTTCCCGCAAGGGGTGCCCAGACATCCAGCACCTCGCGCGCCACCTCCCTCTGCGCGTCAGGCTCCACCATGCGGAGATTCCTCATCCTGTCCAGCCTGTCCGCCAGCTTTACGAATATGATGCGGATGTCGTCTATCATCGCGAAGAGCATCTTGCGTATGCTGTCCGCCTCCTGCATCGTCTTGCTCTTTATCTTGAGGCTGGTTATCTTGGCCGTCCCCTGGCAGATGTCCGCCACGCTTTTGCCGAACTTTTGGGCAATTTCGCCCAGGCAGTCATGGTCAACGTCCAGTATGTTGTGCAAAAAGCCCGCCATCACGGTCTCCGTGTCCAGGCGGCTTTTGGCAAGGACACAGGCCACCCTCATCGGGTGCAGGTAATAGGGCAGCCCGCACTTGCGCTTCAGGCTCCCGGTCTTGGAGATGAGGTAGTCCCATGCCTCCCTGATTTCCTCCCCCTCCTCCCCCTCGTACTGGTCAGGGAAGCTCTTGAAGAAGGTGTCTATCAGCACCTCGGGGTCTGTCTCCGTCGTGTTCGTAAAGAAAGTTTCTGTCATATATCCAAACTCTAATTGTAATGACCACGGCAAGAAACTATTTGCAGGAAGCCTTTTTCCGCATCAATCCACCTCAATAAGCTCATGCTCCACACCTTTTCCATCGCGCAAAGCCTTTATTCCCCGCTCAATGTGAGCCACGTTACTCGGCGAATAGAATAAATCGTCACTTCTGTCGCGCGGAGTCCATGCCTG
>JAFTEK010000118.1 GCA_017453705.1 Treponema sp. | reverse complement strand
CTGAAATCCTTGATTGTCATTAGTGATTCTTTCAATGTCATTTTTTCCACCCGAAAGAGATTCTAATGCTTTTTACGTTTTTTTTATAGTATACTTTGTTAAGTATATATTTAAAAGTCCTTAAAATGCGTTTGCCCTAGAGCAGGCTCAAGGGACTTGACAAAAACTAAAGTATGAACTATAACTGTTGATACGGCAAAGAGGTCGTAGATATAATCCCTGCGGGAAAGTGGGGCTTGTGTCTACGGCCTCTTTTTTATTCCTCAAGCGAGGCAGTAAAGAAGATGTGCGGATTTGTAGGTGCTTTTGATTTGAACAGCGGCAGCCAGCCCATTGCGGACGGTCTGCGGGAAGAACTCAGGGGGCAGGTGCTCAAGATGTCCAGGACGCTCCGCCACCGGGGGCCTGACTGGAGCGGTGTATACAGCGGGGGCAGCGCGATACTGAGCCACGAGCGACTTGCCATTGTTGACCCCCTGAGCGGAAAGCAGCCCCTTGTAAGCGGAGACGGAAAGATAATCCTCGCCGTGAACGGTGAGATATACAACCATCAGGAACTTAGGAAACAGCTGGGGGCGAGTTATGACTTTCGCACCCAGAGCGACTGCGAGGTCATAATACCCCTTTACAAGCAGTGCATGGAAAACGGCGGTGACTTTACCGCGATGATAGAAAAGCTTTCCGGCATATTCGCTTTCGCCCTTTACGACAGCGAGAGGGACGCATACCTTATTGCGCGTGATGAAATCGGGGTCATACCCCTCTATCAGGGCTGGGACAAGGCCGGCCGCTATTATGTTGCATCCGAGCTTAAGGCACTGGAAGAAGACTGTGTGAGCCTGGAGGAATTCCCTAACGGCTCATACCTGTGGTCATTGGGAGACAAAAAGCCTGTACGCTGGTACAAGAGATCCTGGGAGTCGTTCCAGTCCGTCCAGTCCGCCCCCCGTGCAACGGACAGCAGGGGGGAGCTTATAAACCCCGGTATAGTGGAAAAACTCAGGAACGCCCTTGAGTCCGCCGTCCGCTCCCAGCTTATGAGCGATGTTCCTTATGGGGTGCTTCTTAGCGGCGGGCTGGATTCTTCAATTATAGCGGCGGTTACACAGAAGTACAGCAGGCAGCGGGTGGAAAGCGATGGCCGTGAGGGTGCATGGTGGCCTAGGCTGCACTCATTTGCCGTTGGTCTGGAAGGAAGTCCCGACCTTGTGGCCGCCAAGAAAGCCGCGGACTATATAGGCACCGTTCACCATGAGGTTCACTTTACCATCCAGGAGGCATTGGACGCGCTGCCAGACGTGATATACCACATCGAGACCTATGACATAACGACCGTGCGGGCAAGCACCCCCATGTACCTGCTGGCGCGTGTGATAAAGTCCATGGGCATAAAGATGGTGCTGAGCGGGGAGGGGAGTGATGAGCTTTTTGGCGGATACCTCTACTTCCATAAAGCACCGGATGCAAAGGAATTCCACGAGGAGCTTGTGCGCAAGGTCAGCAAGCTGCACCTGTACGACTGCCTGCGTGCCAACAAAAGCCTGATGGCGTGGGGTGTGGAAGGCAGGGTTCCGTTTCTGGACAAGGACTTCATAGACGTTGCGATGAACCTGAATCCTGTGGACAAGATGAGCATAGCCCTGCCGGACGGAAAGGCCAGGATGGAAAAATGGATTCTGCGCAAGGCGTTCGATGACATGCTCCCGGATGAGATAGTCTGGAGGCAGAAGGAGCAGTTCTCGGACGGGGTCGGCTACAACTGGATAGACACGCTCAAGAAGATGACGGAAGAAAAAGTGTCAGATGCTGAGTTCCAGCGCAGGGAGAGTCGCTTTCCTGTCAACCCGCCCAAGACAAAAGAGGAATATTACTACAGGGAGATATACAGCCGCCTTTTCCCCAGTGACAGCGCGGCACGGACTGTACCGCACGAGGCTGGTGTCGCCTGCTCCACGGCGAAGGCACTGGAGTGGGATGCCGCATGGAAGGGAATGGACGAGCCGAGCGGACGCGCCATAGGAGGAGTGCACAATGAAAGTTACTGATAGCAATATACAGGGTATGAGGACACTTTACGAGCCATCGTTTGAGCACGACTCCTGTGGAATCGGGGCGGTGGTGAACATTGACGGAAAGAGAACCCATGCGGTCGTGAACAATGCCCTCTGCATCGTGGAAAAACTGGAGCACCGCGCGGGCAAGGACGCGAGCGGAGAGACCGGTGACGGTGTTGGTATCCTGCTCCAGATATGCCATGCCTTTTTCAAGAAGGCGGCCTCAGACTGCGGTATAACGGTCGGGGGCGAACGTGACTATGGGGTGGGTATGTTCTTCTTTCCCCAGGACAAGCTGCTCCGTGCCAGGGCGATGAAGATGGTGGAATCCCTCTGTGCCAAGGAGGGGCTTAAGTTCCTGGGCTGGCGTGATGTTCCTGTCCGCGAGGACGTGCTTGGGCAAAAAGCCAGGGACTGTATGCCTGTCATAATGAACTGCTTCATTGAGCGTCCTTCCTTTGTGGAGAGGGGGCTTGCATTTGACCGCCGGTTGTATATCCTGAGAAGGCAGTTTGAGAAAACCCAGCTTAAAACCTATGTCGTTTCACTTTCCAGTCGCACGATAGTGTATAAAGGTATGTTCCTTGTCGGTCAGCTCAGGACCTTCTATCTGGACTTGCAGTCGGCGGAATACAGCTCCGCCCTTGCAATCGTGCATTCTCGCTTTTCCACCAACACCCAGCCCAGCTGGCAGCGGGCGCATCCAAACCGCCTGATAGCCCACAATGGGGAGATAAACACAATCCGTGGAAACGTGGACAGGATGCTTGCCCGCGAGGAGACGCTGTGCTCTACCGTCCTGTCGGAAGAGGATATGAAGAAAGCCCTTCCCGCCGTGGACACGAGCGGATCGGATTCCGCTATGCTCGACAACACGCTTGAGTTTTTGATGATGAACGGCATACCCCTGCCACTCGCGGTGATGATTTGCATCCCTGAGCCGTGGAAGCACGATGATGCCATGACAGGCGAGAAGAAGGACTTCTACCATTACTGGGCCACGATGATGGAAAGCTGGGACGGCCCTGCGGCGATTCTTTTCAGCGATGGGGATGTACTTGGGGCTACGCTTGACAGGAACGGACTGCGCCCAAGCCGTTACTACGTCACGAGCGACAACACGCTCATCCTTTCCAGCGAGGTGGGGGTGCTTGACATCCCGGAGGAAAAGATTCTCAAGAAATCCCGACTCATGCCCGGCCGCATCCTGCTGGTGGACACTGTTCAGGGGCGTATTATCACTGACGAGGAATGCAAGGAAGGCTTTGCCCGCCAGTTCCCTTATGGCGAGTGGCTTGACAGGAGCCTTCTGCATCTGGCGGATCTTCCCATACCCAACAAGAAGATACCGGTGTACACTCAGGAAGAGCGTGACATAATGTACCGGGCGTTCGGCTGGAACTACGAGGACGTGAATGAGATGATACTCCCCATGGCAAAGAACGGCGTGGAGCCGACGGCTTCCATGGGGCTGGATACCCCGCTCGCCGTTCTTTCCGACAAGCACCCGCCCCTGTTCAGCTACTTCAAGCAGATGTTCGCCCAGGTGACAAACCCGCCTATTGACAGCCTGCGTGAGAAAATCGTTACGGACACGACCGTGTATGTCGGTACGGACGGGAACATCTTGGAGGCGGACGCTTCGTGCTGCACTGTGCTTGAGATAAACAATCCCATACTGACCGGTGTGGACATGATGAAGATAAAGGCTCTGGACAAACCGGGGCTAAAGACAGCCACGGTCTCGATTCTGTATTACAAGAATACCCCCCTTGAGACTGCGATAGAGAATCTTTTCAACGAGATAGAAAAAAGCTATCACTCAGGCTGCAATATCATCGTCCTTTCTGACCGTGGCGTGGACGAAAGCCACGTTGCCATACCATCCCTGCTCGCGGTCTCCGCCGTGGAGCAGTACCTCATCCGCACAAAGAAGCGCACCAAGATTTCCACAATCCTTGAGAGCGCGGAAATCCGTGACGTGCATCAGGCTGCGATGATTTTGGGATACGGCGCTAGGGCGGTCAACCCCTATCTTGCGCATGAGTGCATTGCGGAGTTGATAGACCAGAAGCTTCTGGACAAGGATTATCACACTGCGATTGACGACTACAACAAGGCTGTTTTGAACGGAATCGTCAAAATTGCCGCCAAGATGGGAATAAGCTGCATCCAGTCCTATCAGTCCGCCCAGATTTTCGAGGCAGTGGGCATATCCCCGCAGGTGACTGACCGCTACTTTACCAATACCGTGAGCCGGGTTGGGGGTATAACGCTCAAGGAGATAGAGGCCGACGTGAACTACCACCACGACAAGGCGTTTGATCCGCTCGGCCTAACGGTGAACACTCATCTGGATTCCGTGGGCAAGCACAAGATGAGGAGGGGACCCACCTGCGAGGATCACCTTTACTCGCCTGAGACCATCATCGCCCTGCAACAGGCGACCCATAGCGGAGATTACGCAAGGTTCAAGGAATACACCGCCTTGGTAGATGACGAGAAGCGGCCGCATACGCTCAGGAGCCTGTTCAAGTTCAACTATGCCCCGGATGGCGGCATACCGATTGAGCAGGTGGAAAGCGTGGAGGAGATAGTCCAGCGGTTCAAGACCGGGGCGATGAGCTACGGTTCCATAAGCGAGGAAGCTCACAAGTGCATGGCGGAGGCTATGAACCACCTGCATGGCAAGAGCAACAGCGGAGAAGGCGGCGAGAATCCTGACAGGCTGGGCACCAAGTACAACTCCGCGATTAAACAGGTTGCCTCCGGTCGCTTTGGTGTCACGGAAGAATACCTTTTGAGCGCAAAGGAAATACAGATAAAGATGGCACAGGGAGCCAAGCCCGGTGAGGGCGGACACCTGCCCGGCAAGAAGGTATACCCCTGGATTGCAAGGACACGTTATGCGACTCCCGGTGTCGCCCTTATCTCACCGCCGCCCCATCACGACATTTATTCTATCGAGGACTTGGCTCAGCTGATTTACGACCTTAAGAATGCCAACCGCTCTGCCCGCATAAGCGTCAAGCTTGTCAGCGAGGCCGGGGTCGGTACGATTGCGGCTGGTGTCGCAAAGGCAGGTGCCCAGGTCATCTTGATTTCCGGCCATGACGGTGGAACAGGTGCTGCCCCGATTTCCAGCATACACCATGCGGGTCTGCCCTGGGAGCTGGGGCTTGCGGAGACACAGCAGACACTTGTGCAGAACGGACTCCGTAGCCGTGTCCGCATAGAGACTGACGGCAAGCTTATGAGCGGGCGAGATGTGATAATCGCCGCCCTGCTCGGCGCCGAGGAATTCGGCTTTGCCACTGCCCCTCTCATCACGATGGGATGTGCCATGATGAGGGCGTGCCAGAAGGATACATGCCCCTTCGGTGTAGCCACGCAGAACAGCGAGCTTAGAAAGAGGTTCAAGGGCAAGAGCGAGTACGTTGAGAACTTCATGAAGTTCATTGCCCAGGAGATGCGCGAGTACATGGCAAAGCTCGGTGTGAAAAAGCTAGACGATCTTGTTGGTCACACCGAGATGCTGGGCATAAAAGAGGATAAGATAGGAGGCCATGCAGCCCTTCTGGACTTGTCCCGCATCCTTGCTAAATCTTCCACTGATACTAGGGCGGCTTGCAGGTTCTCTCCTGAGGATGTGTATGACTTCAAGCTTCCTGAGACACTCGATGAGAAAGTCCTTCTCAAGGAATTGGACAAAACTGGCAAGAGCAAGACGTTCAACATTGGCAGCATAAAAGTCGCAAGTACCGACCGCTCATTCGGCACGATTCTGGGGAGCGAAATCCAGAAACGCTTTGCGGGCAAGCTGGAAGATGATACCTTTACTGTACGTGCGGAAGGCGGCGGCGGCCAGTCGTTCGGCGCGTTCATTCCCAAGGGGCTTACGATAGAGCTTACCGGAGATGCAAACGACTACTTTGGCAAGGGGCTTTCTGGCGGCAGGCTTGTCATAAAGCAGAGCAGCAAGTCAGGCCTTGAGGCCGAGCAGAACATCATAATCGGCAATGTTGCCCTCTTTGGTGCGACGAGCGGAGAGGCATACATAAACGGAATAGCCGGGGAGCGTTTTGCCGTCCGCAACTCAGGCGCGACCGCAGTGGTGGAAGGCTGCGGTGATCACGGGCTTGAGTACATGACAGGCGGGACTGTCGTGATACTCGGCGGCACGGGGCGGAACCTCGCGGCTGGTATGAGCGGGGGTATCGCGTTTGTGCTGGACGCTCAGCATGACCTTTACAAGAAGATTAACAAGCAGATGGTGAGCATGGAGGAAGTCACAAGCCCTCACGACAAGGAGATTCTTCATTCTCTGGTGCAGCGGCATTTTGACCTGACCGGATCCAAGCTTGCGAAGGAGCTTCTTAAGGACTTTGACAAATCCGCCTCGGAATTCAAGAAGATAATTCCCAACGACTACAAGCGTATGCTGTCTGAGATAGCCAAGGCGGAAGAAAAAGGCCTTGGCCATGACGAGGCTGTACTGGAAGCGTTCAAGGCCGTTACACAGGTCGCATAGGAGGACAAGATGGGAAAGGACAGCGGATTTTTGGATTACAAAAGGCTGAACAATACGGATGTATCTCCGGCGGCCAGGATAAAGGGCTTTGACGAATTCCACAGCCCTCTTTCCGAGAAGGAGCGTCGCTGCCAGGCTGCCCGCTGCATGGATTGCGGTGTGCCCATGTGCCAGAGCGCGATAAGGCTCAAGGGAATGGTGACAGGCTGCCCCCTGCACAATTACATACCCGAGTGGAACGATGCCCTGTACAAGGGGCAGTTCGACATGGCGGCATGGAGGCTGCTCAAGACCTCCAGCTTCCCGGAGTTCACCGGCAGGGTATGCCCTGTCCTCTGTGAGAAGGCCTGCAACTGCGGGAGCGGTGACTTGAAGGATGCCGTCACAATCCACGATAACGAGCTTTTCATAATAGAGCACGCTTTCTCATCCGGCTACATGAAGCCTCAGCTTCCTCGGACACGCAGCGGAAAGAAAGTCGCCGTGGTAGGCTCCGGCCCCAGCGGGCTTGCAGTCGCCGACTGGCTCAACAGGCGGGGGCATACGGTCACTGTGTTTGAGCGTGATGACAGGGTTGGCGGACTTCTGATGTACGGCATTCCCAACATGAAGCTGGACAAGTCCGTCATTTCCCGCCGTGTCAGGCTCATGCAGGACGAGGGGGTAACTTTTGTCACAGGTAAAGACATAAGGAGCAAGGCGGACGCGGACAAACTTCTCGCGGAGTATGATGCCGTTGCGCTTTGTTGCGGAGCCAAGAAAGCCCGCCCCCTTGCCGCCAAAGGGAACGTGAGGGAAGACGGAAGCCCTGCCGGAGGAATTCTCTTTGCCGTGGACTGGCTCAAGTCCGTCACAAAAAGCCTTTTGGACTCAGGGCTTTCAGACGGCAGCTTCCTAAGCCCCAAGGACAAGGATGTGATTATACTCGGTGGCGGTGACACAGGTAATGACTGCACTGGAACTGCAATCCGTCTGGGCTGCAAGTCCGTGACCCAGCTTGAGATGATGGGCTGTCCCCCTGCGGAGAGGACGGCGGACAACCCCTGGCCTGAGTGGCCTAAGGTTCTGAAAGTGGATTACGGAGCGGAGGAGTCGATTTATAAGTTTGGCAAAGACCCCAGGGTATACCAGACCACGATAAAGGAAGTCCACCAGAAGGACGGCATGGTATGCGGTGTAAAGACCGTACAGGTGGAATTCCGCAATGTTGACGGCAAGAGAACTTTATGTGAGATAGAAGGCAGCGAGAAGGAGCTGCCCTGTGACATGATATTGATAGCGGCAGGATTCCTCGGTGCGGAGGAATATACTGCCCAGGCGTTCGGCGTGGAGCTGGGGGCGCGAGGCACTGTCGCCACAGGTACTGCGGCGGACGGTACGGAAAGCTACAGCTCCAGCAGGGAGAAAGTATTCTCCGCAGGTGACATGAGGCGGGGGCAGTCACTCGTTGTCTGGGCAATCGCTGAAGGCCGTGAGTGCGCGCGGAAGATAGACCAATACCTGATGGGCTATACGAGCGAATAGAGTGCTGAAGGTGTGCCCATCAGCCCCGTGAAGGGGTGCCTATCAGCCCCGTGAAGGGGTGCCCATCAGCCCCGTGAAGGGGTGCCCATCAGCCCCGTGAAGGGGTGCCCATCAGCTAGCTGAAGGGTATCCCTTCAAAACGCGATTTTGTGGCAAAAATACTACAAGCAATCCCAGAACTCTTTATCCTGTCATCGCATAGGAAAACACAGTTGCCGTCAGAAGTCCGGCAAGCCTCCATGTCCGGGCGGTGTGTTTAACTCAGTGGAGAGCAATATATGATGCATCCGTTGGTAATGCAATCAACCCTGATTGGGGAACACAAACTGTTCCTCCTGTTATGGAGCTTTTACTTCCCTGTGAAAAAGAGGAGTTAAAGAAAGCCATACAGGAGACCTTTGATAATTGTTATAAGATGGACGGGATTGCCTCTCCGAAAGAAGGTCCTGCGGAGAATTATCTGGGAATAAAAAGCGAAAGAAAATTTGTTCGGATATTCGATAAACGCCTTGTATTGTGTTGGACTCAGGGAGGAAATTTTATGCTGGATGTTTGGAACAGAGACGCACAGGGGAAAGGGTATTATGATGATTTAAATACCATTGACTTCGGTGAAAATATCGACTATGACTACATACTGGATTTAATCCAATAAGAAATACCCTTGTATTTCATGAGGGAGCATCAAAAAATTGCTGTAGGTGTAGATTTTGTTGAATTGTCGGAGTAGAATTCTATGAACGAAATGGACGAAGAGGAACAACGAAGTCGTTTAATACAGATGACTTTGGAAGCTTTCATTCCAATTCCGTGTTTTTTTATAGCTGTCATAACGGATTTTTCCCTCTTGCTCTTTATAATAGGAATCTGCTATACTGCAGGGGCTGTTTATCATTTTCGTGGCAACGTGTATAGGCGCTCTCACTGGTTAGAGAAGGATGAGTGCATTGTTTATGGTGCAGGGGAATTAATTGTAGCCGTGATATGTTTTTTGATTCCGATTTTTCAAATCATGTCGGAAATATATCACTTTGATAAGTAAGATATCATCGATTGACATTCTCGGTATGCTTGGTATGTATCAAAACTATGATAAAGCTGACGTAGTACGAGTATTTGTCTCTAGGGAAACGTGCCCGATGGATGATGGTTCATCCGGGCATCGGCAGGATGCATTTGTTCCAGTGCCTCATGCCGGTGCAGTTTCTTTTGGACTTGTTTTTTCACATAAAAAGAAATTGAACTGGATCAGGTTATCGGCAAACTTGTTGGTTCAGAACTAGCCTCCAGTTCAAAAAAAGGTCTTATTGGCAAATGTAATTATGCCAAAGGCAGAATTCAGGAATTAATGTATGACGGAGCTGTTGGTTATGAATCAGATGCCTCCGCTTTCCGTATATACTGTGTCGTATGGAAGGGGACATCGGCGAGG
>JAFTEK010000117.1 GCA_017453705.1 Treponema sp. | reverse complement strand
TTGTCATCAGCCTTTGCCTTGTCCTGAGCGAGCAGGGTTTCATCGAGCTTGTTCTGATAGGCATTGCCCTGACTGGGAGTGATGATCCAGTTGACCTTCACATCCTTCGGCAGCTTAGCAGCATAGAAGTCGTTGAAGCGTGACTGGAACTCCTCATTCCAGACATAAATGTTCAAAACCTTTCCTGCGGAAGCCTTCTTCTTGCTCCACGGAGCAGCAACAGCCAGCGTCGTGGCAGCACAGGCGACGACAGTAGCAATAACCAATGCTTTTTTCATGTTTTCCTCCTAATAAATGAAAACAATTTATATTTATGCTACCCGTACTACAACGTTGTAGCATACCTTCATTATAAACCCTCTTTTCTATTTGTCAACAAATATTTTTCAAAAACTTTCGTTTTTTTCCGGGTCTGCAAAATGAACCAAGCAGGGGGGCAAAGGTTACACCGTATTGGTCACAGTAACGGTCACAGTCCCATTGCATCCGTTATGCGCGAATATGCCCATTCCTGCCAGCTGATTATGTCGGTCAAGTCCATGACATGGAAAGTAGTGTAGGTTTCCTGCATGCCTTGCAACGAATGCCCCGCTATAGCTTCCACCTTCAAGAAGTTTATTCCATAGGATTTTGCAGATGAAATGAAGAAGTGGCGGAGGGAATGCGGGCAGAGAAGCCTCTCCTTCCAGCCAGGAATCTCCTTGATTCTTGGGGCAAGTTCCCTCCTCAGAATTTTTCGCAGGCTTTTCCTGTCCCCCTCTACGAGAGGAACAAGCAGGGGGCTGAGAGGAATATCCCTGGGCTTTTTAGTCTTCAGAGGGGCAAACTCTCCGTCGATGTATTGCTTTTCAAGCCGGATGAAACTTGTACCGTTTCCCTCCTTCATGTTTGCGGACGATACACCAGCAAGCTCACTGACCCGCATTCCGGTAAGAGCAAGAAGAATCAGGGACTTTTTCATTTCTGAAGAAGAAGCCTCGTACAAGAATCTGACCTCCTCAAGGCTGAAAGCATCACGGTGTCTTTCCCCGCTCTTCAAGTTACGGAGGCTGCCGAAAGGGTCTTTGGATATAATTCCGTCAAGATACGCTGATTTCAGGATAATGTGCAATGCGGCCATCTTGAGCTTGACGGTACTAAGGGAAAGCCCCCCGTCCAAGAGAGTCTGCCTCAGGGATTTGACGGACGAATGGGTTATGTCCGCGAGCCGCCGGTCGCCAATCAGGGGCAGGAGGTCTTTTTCCAGGGCCGTGCTGTATATGGCAACCGAGCGTGGCGAAAGGCCGTTATCCTTCGCGTAGACGGAGTCCTTGTCAAAGAACCCTGCCGCATATTCCCTGAAGGTCTTGCCCCGCTCAGCGAGAAGCTTTCCCTCCTTGAAAAGCTTGTCGCAGTGTACCCGTGCCGCTGTAAGCGACGTGCAGCCCGTGGACCGGGCTGTCGTCCGCACGCCGTTCTCAGTGTATGTCCTGTAATAGAAGAATCTTCCCCTTTTGAAAAGAGTGTAGGTCTGCCTGTATTTCGGCATATGCACCTGCCTTTGCTGTATTGGTCACAATTCGGTCACTTTATCGGCAGGAAGACCGTAAAAACAAGGTCATTCTGATTTGGAAAACAAATATAAATTGTTTTCATTTATTAGGAGGAAAACATGAAAAAGGCATTGATCGTTGCTGCGGCCGTCGCTTGCGCCGCTACGACTGTGGCTGTCGCCGCGAAGAAGAAGGACGTTCCCCAGGGAAAGGTCCTGAACATCTACTGCTGGAACGAGGAGTTCCAGTCAAGGTTCAACGACTTCTACGCTTCCAAGCTGCCCTCTGACATCAAGGTCAACTGGGTTATCACCCCGAACC
>JAFTEK010000116.1 GCA_017453705.1 Treponema sp. | reverse complement strand
TCCTGCACATCCTTGGCTATTTTCTTAGTAAGAATGACATTTGTTAACGGTGATATAATGAATTCTGCGGCTAGTGTTATTACTGTCGCGACCAAAAGGGCTAGAGGTATCTGGCTTGGTTTAATGATTAGGAAGAGTACAGAATAAAGAAATATAAGGACTGCACATACAAGGTTGGGAACTATCCCCCTTTTATATATCACTTTGTCAAATGTAATATCTTTACTTTTCATATCTTTCCCCCATACCCAGATTGCTTGCGCTTGAGTTAAGTTCTCCTGTCGCATTGACCAGTGAAGATGCGGAGAGCGTAAAGTTCCTAATTCCTGCACCGACTTGTATCAATGTATCCTGTATCTGTCCGAAGGCCACGGTTTGGTTGCGAACCATGTCTTTTATTTCCTTGGTAGCTGCAGCGTTAAGGTTTGACAGTTCATTTACCCCGGCAAAGGAAGCTTCTATGGAGTTTGAAAGCTCCAAGCCCCGTTCTATTTCGTCCGTATTGGAAGCAGAGTGCTTGAGCAACTGGGCTTCGGTAGCTTCAATCTGCCGTATATAATCCTTTATCTCCTTTGTGGCATCGGCTATGCTGTTTGCCAGTCGCCTGGTTTCTAATGCCACATTCAGGAAGCTTTTGTCTTCTGTACCAAGCCCTGATGACTCAAGCTCAGTGTTGAACGCGATTATCTTTGTTTGCTCCGCGATTGAATTAATCAAGTTGACTATTTCCCAGATTGAGGAGACTTTCTGTTGCAGCTCTTTTATGCTGTTAAGCGTTGAGCTGTTGGAATTTCCTATATCCTGCATACTGGTGCGTGTTTTTTGCATTATCTGGGCACATAGATCCATGTCACTTGCCGTTGCCTGGGCAGAAGAGGCAACCTCATTTGCAAGAGTGTCCACGTCAGCGGAAAGCTTTTTGTTGCTGTCCATTTCCGTTATGATTCTGCTAGTCTTGCTGGACTGATTATCTGCATTTTTTTCTGTTGTGTCCGCGATTTTTGTGAGTGAAGAGGAGGAATCCGTTATCATCCTTGCTATTGAAATGGAATCAGAAATCATGGTCTGGAATTTGAGTATCAGCGAGTTTATCAAATAGATGTTGTAAGAAAGCTCATCGTTCATGTCGCTGGCCAATGTGTTTCCACCGGTAAAGCGGGAGTTTATCAGGGCTTCAAGTCCGTCAATGGATTTTTTGTTTTTGTTCATGAAGCTCAGGTAGAAAATCAATATCTGCACACACATTATGATTGCATTGAGCAGCGAAGTGCTTTTTATACGCCAGTTCCACATTCTGGTCATTCCTATGAATGGCTTGCTGCCAGATGTGGCTGTAGAGCTTTCCCTGAGTCTTTCTGATGGGGAGCTGGTGGAAGGGGAATCAGGAATCTGTTGGGATAGAAGGCCTATGCTTTGTCCGTTAAGAGCCTCAGTTGCTATAACCCCCATTGATTTCTGACCCCAAGGCAAAGTGAATGAATAAAGGCTTACTGTGACTGTTGTTGTCAGCAGCAGGGGTATCAGTATGTAGAGCATTATCTGGGTGCGCAGGGAAAAGCCAAAGTTTTTCCTGCTTGTGGCGAACTTTTCATTTATACCTTTTTTTACTAGCCTTACGGCGTATGGCCTGCATAGCCTTCTTCTAATGCTGTATGCAATTAGACCCGCAAAATATGAGCCGCACAGCCATTCTATAAGGATGGTTATGCCTGTCAGGACACTCACTTTTAAGGTCGGCCTGAGTATTACGAATGAAATGATGAATGTCGCCATGAAGTATGCAGTTGTTGTGTACAGGCATATCTTTGGCTGCCGATGGATGTCAAGGAGCAGGCTTGTTCTCATCCGCTCATCACCCCCGGTCTCATCAAATTCCATGAGCTTGCGGCTTATGTTCTTGCATGACAAATGGCTGACAAGGGGAACTGCCACGGCAAGGAATACCGCGAATGTCGGTACTACGGTCTTTATTATGAGAAATGTCTGCGAGGATGGTATCCATGAACTCATTATTGAGTAGAAGAGTATGAGTGCCAGTGACAGAGAATCAATAACCCAGCTGCAAAACAAGACTTTTTTCTCAAAGCTTATCATTATATTCCTCCGTCCATATTGAGCATC
>JAFTEK010000115.1 GCA_017453705.1 Treponema sp. | reverse complement strand
GTCCTGCCTGTCCATGTCCAGGCAGAAGGAGAGAGCCTTGCTTATCTGGACGGGCTGCTTTCCGCAGTTTGTTATCTCCGTGTGACGAACCACGGCATCCATCCCGCTGAAAACAGAATAAAAAAGATCGACATTGAGGTTTAGAACTGAGTCCTTGCAGTGCAGTATAAGGGTCATGCTGTCATCTTCTGAAGCCCATGTCGCGGGCAGGCCTTTTATGCCCGGTTTTCCCTTTATTATTTCATGTGAGCAGTAGCTGAGGCTGACCGCGGACTGTCCTTTTTCATTGCGGATTTCAAGGGCGCTTTCCCGGTAATCTCCCACTCCTCCGCAGGGGTATTCCCATTGGAATGCGTCAAAGAAAGAAAGTTTTTCGCGTTTTAGTTTTGAAGGTGTGAAAGGATACTCGTTGACCTTGAGCAGGCAGGCAAGATTGTCTGTTTTACCAAGTTTTCTGCCGTAATGGACATGCCCTGCGTACATCTCATTATCTACCAGGGCGATATAGTAACCGCTCTTGTCCGTCTCAATAGAAAAGAGCTTAAGCTCTGAATTGTAGGATATATTCATGCCAAGATTCTAGCACAAAGCAAGAGCGGCGGGCAAGAGGGCGATGTGGTCTCTAGGGGAACGCTGGATAATCCATTTCTAGATTATAAAATTGATTCCTTAGTTTATTATTGTGGAATAAACTTCCCTGTCGAGCGCATAGAGCGTGATTGTGCTGCCTTTTGCCAGGGAGTAGGGAATGCTGACCCTGCCGCCGTCGTGCTGGAATTTGGCCAGCGTCGTGGTTTTTCCGTCCTGACTGCTCGCCTTCACGATCATTGGCACAGGATAGGGATACTCGCTGACGGATGCGGTCATGATTCCACTGGCAGTCTGATCCCCTTCTTTTGCTGGGGAAAATGCGAATTCCGCCTTTACGTGAGTCCATGCGCTTACGGTTTGACCTGCTCCGTCCTGGCTTATGACTGTGCCGGACTTTTCGCTTGTGACGGCCTCATGGCTGCTAAAGTCAAAGATTACTTTCGCTGATGAGATGGCCTTGAGCGTCTCGGAGACTTTCATCCCGGATATGTCAGGCACCTGTGCCGTCTCATCTTCATTACCCTTGCTTACAATCAGCTGTATCCTGCTGGGCTCGGAGACTTTGCTTCCTGCCCTGGGGGTTTGGGCAAGTATAGTACCGGCGGCTTTGGGGTCTTTCTTGTAAACCGGTGGGGCTACTGTCACGAGGGAGTCTTTGCCGCTATATTTCTTTTTGAGCTCAGGAAGCACGCTGTCTATGTTCTTGCCAACAAAGTCATCTATTCCGCTGCCTTCCACCCCCCGGCTTACCGTAAGCGTCACCCTTCTGTAGGCTTTTACTATTGAGCCGGGAGCCGGGCTCTGCTCCAGTATGGTGAGCGCGTCGTCTTCGTCGGAGTAACGCAGCTGGATTTTGGCATACAGCTCCTTCTGCTGCATCTCAAGCAGTGCCGTGGTAAGGGTCTTGCCTACTACGTCAGGAACCATGACCTGCTCTTCTCCCTGCAGGCTCACAAGGAATACCGCGATGCAGGCAACGACAGTCACACAGAGCGTCAGGATTATAGTGAAGAATAGAGGTGCTCCTCCCCGCGCGATGGCGTCAAACTGCCTCTTTATAACGTTGCTTTTGTTTGTCTCGTCCATAGTGTTCATTTCGTCCATAGCGTTCTCCTTATTGCGTTAGTCTAG
>JAFTEK010000114.1 GCA_017453705.1 Treponema sp. | reverse complement strand
GAGGAGCCATGTCATACATACTGGGGTTCCTGTAAAAAAGTCCGTTCTCCTTGCAAAAGGCCTCAAAATGAATATTCTGGAAAAGCCTGTTGCTGTGGTTGGCAACACCGTCCGTGACTATAAGCATATTATCATACCCCCTCTTTCACATCCAAAAAATCCCTCATCTTTTTAAAAGATGATTCCCAAGTATAAGCCTTTATCCTCTCGTTGGCATTCTTAGCAAGGCTGACTCGCAGCCTATCATCGCTTATGAGCCTGGCAATATTTTTAGCCAGTGCCTGCACATCAAGGGCAGGTGACATCAAAGCAGTCTCGCCGTCCGTACAGAACTCCCTGAATCCCCCGGCATCTGTACATGCTATGGCACAGCCGCAAAGCATCGCCTCGCACACAGTCAGCCCCCAGCCTTCCGCACGCGAGGCCGCGATGAACACAGAGGCACCGTTATATATCGCATTATGGGTTTTCCTGTCAGGCCTCTGAGAATAGCTGAACCAGTCAGGAAGGTTAATGGGGCGAGGCTCCACACCAAAAGCACTCGCATGCAGCTCAGGAAATTCTTTCTTGACCAAAGCAAGTGCGGCAAGCAAATCCTCCGTCCGCTTGCGCTCATCATTATGATAAAGGAAAGCGACTTCAAATGGGCTTCTGCTTTCTATCGCATTTGACAAGGAAAAATACCCCATGTCCACTCCGTTGGGAATCACAACGGCAGTTTCCCCGGCCTGACAAAGCTTCTCTTTAAGCCATGTTGATATGACCGCCTTGTTTAGCGGAAGCCTGTAGGAATCCAGCACATATCCGTCATCGTGGTGCCAGTTCTCAAAGTCCTGTATTAAATAGTATCCATTGCTCCTGTCAATGCCCGGCAGGTCAGAAAGCCAATACGCTGTCTCCACTGCCGTGGCTACATACTTACTGGAAGATGGAAAGCGATGGATGAGTTTTTTTTCCACGGTGAACACGTATTCCCGGTGAACGGGTGCCTTGAACTTGTACCAGCTGCCGAGCTTGTTCTGCCGTAGAATCTTCTGCCGGTAAATAAACCCCAGCCGCATCTTTATCTTTTTGAAAGTCGTTTTTACAGCAGCATAGTCATCTGGCTTGATATGGGGGTAAACCAAGTGGACATCACATCCACAGGCAGAAAGCATATCAGCGTAAGTATACACGACCTTGTAGCCCCCCACAGGAGCCTCGTCACGAAAAGGAAGGATGAAAACAACCGTCTGCTTTTTTTTCATAGGAAAAAGAAAATCCTCTTGAGGAGCTTTTTGGCCATCTTTTTGAGCTTTTGCTTGCGGCCAGGTTCAATGTAAAGACCGTATTTGCGCTGAATGGCCTCGCTCTCGGCAAGGCGAATTTCTTCCGCCCTGTCACTCAATCCGCCCAGCGCGTAATCGCACACAATCCTGTCAATCCATACAAAAGGAACACCGTCCCGGTACATCCTAAGGAAGAGGTCATAATCCGCACATACCTTGTAACCCGTGTCGTAATGTCCGTATTTCTTGTACAAGTCCAGGGGAACAAAACTCGCGTTATGGGGTATCATCTTGTTGACAAGCTCCGATGCGGTAAATCCCTGTACCCAGTCAAACTGTCCGTTCCTCATAACGGAAAAAGCACCGTAAAGGACTGCCCCTTGGTTGGCCTCATAGATTTCATCGAGCCCCAAAAGGGCATAGGGGAGCAGTGTATCACCAGAGTTTATTATACCGACAAGCCTTCCGGAGGCCTTGTCAATCCCCTTGTTCATGGCATCATATATACCATTGTCAGCTTCACTAATCCAAAAGGATATCCTGTGGGCTAAATCCGTCCTTGCAGCATATTCTGCGACAAGCTCCGCGCTGCCATCGGTCGAATTTCCGTCTATCACGATGTATTCAAGGGCATTGGGAGAGAGGGCTTTTTCCCCCATTACACTATCAAGAGTCCGCTCCAGCCCTGCACGGTCATTGCGGTTTATCGTTATCAGCGTAAGAAAAGGCCTAGTTCCCTGCATTTGCGCCTCCAGATGCTTTTTCCAATGCTGATTTATATACAGCAAGATACTTCCTCACTGTTTTATCCTCATCAAATTCTGTCCGTGACTTATTCAAGGCATTGGCGGAAAGCCTTTCCCTCTGAGACAGGCAGTATTCAATTCCACGTGCTATCTCATCAGGGCTGTATGCTTTTGCAAGATAACCGTTCTCCTTGTGGTCAATGAGGCAGCCTGTTCCCCCCACGTCAAAAGCAACGGCGGGAACAGCACAGCTCATGGCTTCCAGGCAGGTATAGGAAAAACTTTCTATTATTGACGTACTGACAAACACATCACATGCGGAATACAGGCATGCGAGTATCTGTGGACTGGCAACATAGCCTGTAGACAGGTATGGTATTGGAATGTTCTCCTTAAAAGCCCCTCCCACAGGACCAAACACAAGCAGGAAATATTGCCCCGCCCCTTCCAATCTGCGTAAAGACTCGAAAAGAAGGCTGCTGCCTTTCATTGCGCCCTTGCCATCCATATTCCCCGCGGCACCAAAGCCGATAATCTTACTGTCGGAAGGCAAGCCCAAAATATGACGAACCTGCCTGCTGTCACGGGGATAAAAACAAGAATGATCCATTATGTTGGGAACCAGAAAGCAGTCCTTGTCCTTGAAGAGAGCGCTGGACTTAAGAACATCATATTCCCACTTGCTCGGAGCAGTGAATGTAATTTCCATTCCAGAAAGAAACTTTTTCTTTTGATTCCATACCCTGCGGCATAAATCAATTCCATGCGTAGAGCTGGGTTTGTTTTTCCTGTAATAGCCCTGCTGCCAGCGGACATCGTTCTCCATGACATTCGGGTGGTG
>JAFTEK010000113.1 GCA_017453705.1 Treponema sp. | reverse complement strand
GATGACAGTGCCAATCCCGAAAGCTCCAGCATCTACTACAAGGCGATTTTGCAGAACCTCTTTTTTGCGAGCCTCAACGCCGAGCAGGGAAAGCGGGCTTTCCGCATTGACGGGCAGAACCAGAACGCTACGAGCCTGATGCGCTATAAACGCTACCTCAAAGACCCGAACGGCTTCGTGAGCCTCATAGAGTCCAAGGTTCCGTTCATGAACGGCGGGCTTTTTGAATGCCTGGACCATCAGGACGATGAGCGCAAAGGCAAAAAAGGCGGAGCCGTAATCGACTACGAGGACGGATTCAGTGACCGCAAGGACAACGAGCTTTTTGTGCCCGACTACATTTTTTTTGGGAAGGACGTGCAGGTTGACTTGAGCGGCGAATACGATGACAAAAAGAAGAAGGAAGTCACGGTAAACGGAATCATCAACATCCTGCAGAAGTACAAGTTCACGATTGCCGAAAACACGCCGGTGGAAGAGGACATCGCGCTTGACCCGGAGCTTCTGGGCCGCGTGTTTGAGAACCTGCTTGCAAGCTACAACCCGGAGACCAAGACCAACGCCCGCAAGCAGACCGGCAGCTTCTACACTCCGCGACCAATTGTTGAATACATGGTGGACGAGAGCCTGAAGGCGTATCTGAAAGAAAAGATTGATTCGGCCTTGCACATCGAAAACATTGACCAAAAGCTTGCGGATTTGATTGCGTATAACGAAACCGAACCTGATTTTACGGCAAAAGAAAAACGGTTCATCCTTGAAAGCATTGACTCCTGCAGGATTCTTGACCCTGCCTGCGGTTCGGGAGCCTTCCCGATGGGCATTTTGCAGAAAATCGTCTATGTGATACACAAACTGGACGGCGACAACCGCAACTGGAAGACGATTCAAGCCGACAAGATTGAGGATGACAGGACGCTCACAAAGGACGAAAAGAAAGCCTTGATTGACGATATGAACGCCGTTTTTGACGACAACGAGCTTGATTACGCCCGGAAGCTCTATCTCATTGAAAACTGCATTCACGGAATCGACATCCAGCCGATTGCCACGCAGATAAGCCGCCTGCGCTTCTTCATCTCGCTCATTGTTGACCAGAAGGTAGACGGCAGAAAGCCGAACTTCGGCGTGCGACCCCTGCCGAACCTGGAAAACCGCTTTGTCACCGCGAACTCTTTGATTGGGCTTGACGGTGAGAACGGCTTGAAATCGGCAAAAACAGAAGAGCTGATGAAAGAACTGCAAAAAGTGCGACACGAGCTTTTTAAGGCAAAAACACCCAAGTACAAAGCTTCCCTCAGACAAAAAGACAAAGACATCCGCGAGGAACTGAGAAACGAGCTTGTTTCGCTGGGCTTTGGAGAGGCGAATGCAGCCGCCCTTTCATCGTGGAACCCGTATGACAAAAACAAGAGCGCGGCTTTCTTTGACGCAGAATGGATGTTCGGGATAAAGGACGGATTTGATATCGTGATTGGCAATCCGCCGTATATTTCTGCACCTGCACAGATTGCCGACAAAGGATTGAATCTTCTAAGACAGAAGCTTGTTGATTCCAATCGCTTCAAATCTCTTTATCAAAAATGGGATGTTTACATTGTCTTTATCGAATTAGGTTTGCAACTTTGCAGACAGAAAGGCATTCTTTCCATGATTGTACCGTTTCCTCTCACGAACCAGCTGTATGCGAAAGTCCTGCGTAAAATGCTCACCGAAGAATGCGACATGTTTGAACTGTGCGACTTGAACGGCACGAAGATTTTTGAAAATGCGACCGTTTCAAACTGTATTCCATTTGTGAAAAAAACTTCCACAAAAGGTAAAACTTGGATTAGCAACATAAATGAAAATTTTGCAATTCATCGTGTGTTTGAACAGAAACACTCTGAACTCGTGCAAGACGAAAAAACTTATGTCTGGAATGTAACACAGGAAAACCGCGAGACGAACCGCCACGCTGATATGCATGTGCTGGGAGATTATTGCTATATTAGCAAAGGAATGGTTTTGAATTCTGATGAAAATGCTAAAAGTGATAAATTTGTAAAAGCTGATTTGATTAGCGAAACAAAGGATAAAATTCATTGCAAGCAATATATTGAGGGCAAAGATTTAGATTTATATGAAATAAAAAGAGTTCGTTACCTTGAATATGGTACGGAACGTAGCCCTGCAAAATTAAGTAGGCCAACTTTTGAAGAATTGTATACAAATAAAAAATTGCTGATAAATTCCCTTGGGGAATTGAAGTGTACAATTGATTTGAGAGCTGAGTTTTATTGTGAACAACAAGTTCGTATGGCTTTGCTATGGGATGATTTAATGAATGTTGACAATAAATGTATTACCTCAAGTATTAAGAAATTCAGTACGCTATCACGAATTGAAATGGAAAAACTCTCCAAAACAGTTGATTTGCGTTATCTTTTGGGTGTAATGAACTCTCGCTATGCCTCTGTTCTTCTGACCAATATACGTGGCGGTGATTATCATATAGTACCAGAGCATATCCGGAACATTCCAATCCCCTTAGCCACCCCAGGACAGCAAAAGCCCATCATCGACTTGGTGGATAAAATCCTCGCCGCAAAATCTGCTGACAATACCGCCGACACAAGCGAAATGGAACGTAAGATAGACGAACTTGTGTACAAGCTGTACAATCTCACAGAAGAAGAAATCGCCATCGTGGAGGAAAACAGATGAAAATTTTGCGGAAGAGTGATATAATGCAAGTGATGGAGGTGGAATATGAGCGATGAACTTTTACAAGTCCAGAATCAGATACTAGCTTTCTCTATGGAAGAACAGCTTTATCTGCTTGCGTACATTGCGAATAATGTAAATAAGCGGAATACTTCAGAAAATCATACCGATATTCAGAAAAAATCATATTTTGGAGCCTTAAAGAATAAAATTACTTATATTGCACCAGATTTTGATGAGCCAATAGAAGATTTTGCGGAGTATATGTGATGAAATACTTACTCGATACTCATACAATTCTTTGGTACGCACAAGGAAGCAGCGAATTGTCGGAAAATGCTCGTTCTCTTATGGAAGGCGAATTTTGTCTTTACAGTATGGCATCTTTATGGGAAATTGCAATAAAACAAAAACTTGGAAAACTTGACGGAACACTTACTGCTTCAGAACTCGATGAATTGTGCAAAAACGCAGGCTTTAGACAGATTCCAATAAATGCTTTCCATGTGGAAAAAACGAAAACACTTGACTTCATTCACCGCGACCCGTTTGACAGATTATTGGTTGCAACCGCTCAATTGGAAAATCTTATTTTAATATTGCAGGATGTCATTGTAGAATTAATGTGTTCAAAATATACAACAAAATAATAAATGACGGAAAAGGAATCATGAACGATTTGAACAATTATTTAGCAAATTAATGTTTGGAAACAGCATCAGTTGAACTTGCAAAACAGGCTATTCTGGAAGAATGTAAATTTGGGGAGAAATTACAATGTCCGAATCCCAGGTAATCGAATGCAAAGAAAGGAGCTGGTACATGATACCCGATACGGCTAATACATGGGACTCGCAATAGCCAATACACAGGACGCACATTACCAATATATGGGGCACACATTAACCAATATACGGGATATATAATAGTCAATATATGGGACATGATATCGCCAATGTGAGGGAGTACAATCTAGCTAGATTGTTCCATGAATCTAGCTAGGATGTTTTCATAATCTAATTAGGATGGGCGGTGCATCTAGGAAGATTAATCGTCAGTGACCGCAAGAATGGCCGTTGCGGGGTAAACATAAGTTTTTATCCCCTCGGCAGGGGGCGATAGAATAATGCAATTTCCCCGAAAAGTCAAATTGTCTGTCCATATCGCCGATGTTGTCTTTGGCTATCGGCAATGGACATTTCACCTTGTCGTTTGCCTGGATTTAGGTTAAACTTAGGGCGATGGATTGCACCGCTAATGAGCATATAATAGAAGAAATCCTCTCTTTTTCACGAAAACTGGGCCGTTCACCCCTGTTCAAGGGCGATATCCTGTTCTCTGAGCCGATGGCTCCACGCACGACTATGCGGGTCGGGGGCAATGCCGTAGCCTTGGCTGTTCCTTATGACGCTGAGTCAGCCGTCTATGCCGCTTGTGCTGCCTGTATGGCGGACGTCCCCATTTTTGTCCTTGGCGGGGGCAGCAATATAATCGTGAGTGACCGTGGGCTGGCCGCCTTGGTGATTTCGCTGGAGAAGCTGAGCGGAATTGAGTATAAGGATGGCTTTCTTTGCGTTGGTTCAGGGGCTAAATTTGACTTAATCACAGAATTTTGTGCCAAAAACTGCCTGAAAGGGCTTTCTGCCTTTGCTGGCCTTCCAGGAACTGCGGGCGGGGCGGCTTACATGAACGCCAGGTGCTATGGCGTTTCTTTCAGTGACTTGATGGAGAGCGTCAGTTATGTCAATTTGGACGAAATCTTTGACGAAAAGCAAAGTTTGTCGGATTTTTCACTTGCGAACTTGTTGAAAGTGTATCATAATAATGGGGGCGGATGGGACTACAAGCAGTCCCCTTTCCAGTCCTTTAGTTCCCTTGTGCTTTCTGTGCAGTTCCGCGTGGAGCCTCTGGACAGGAATGAGGGGAACGAGGGCTTGATTCGTTCGCAAAACGAGGGCTTCATAGAGGATAGGAGGGGCAAGGGGCATTTTGCAGCTCCGAGCGCGGGGAGCGTCTTTAAGAATGACAGGCGCTTTGGCAAACCGTCGGGGCAGCTGGTTGATGAGGCGGGGCTTAAGGGGCTTGTCGTTGGAGGGGCGCAGATAGCCCCTTGGCACGGCAACTTCATCATCAACAATGGTTCTGCGACTGCGGGGGATATCAAGTCTCTTGTGGAAAAGGCTCAGGCCGCTGTCAAGGAGCGGACTGGTTTTACGCTGGAACCAGAGGTGATTTTTGTATAAGGGCGGTACAGATTTGTACCGATAAATAGAAGGGAAAATAGGCGAGTAGGACATAAAAAATGCTGCAACTATCTTTTGTTAAATTTACGGCTGGCTCATATCTTTTGGTAGAAGGAACGGACTCAAATGACCGCTTTTACATTCTCCAGACTGGCAAGGTCAAGTGTTATCACGAGATGCCGGTTCCGGGAGCTGCTGTAAAGAATCTGGGGCCAGGAGACTTCGTGGGGGTTATTCCCTGTATGTCCGGTCACTCACAGACGGAGACTGTAACGGCTGTAACGGACGTGACCGCGATAGTCGTTCGCCATGACCAGTATCCTGAGCTTATCAGGACTAACAACGCAATAGCGATGAAAATAATCCGCTACTTTGCGCGTGAAATGCGCCTTTTGAATGACACTAGGACAAAGGTTACTCTCAAGGCCGCTGCATCCGACACGCCGGAGGAGCTGTACAACATAGCCGAATACTATAATGAGCAGGGAAGTGCGAATATCGCTTCCTATGGTTACTACCAGTACCTCAAGAGGCTTCCTGAGGGACGCCATGCTGAGGCTGCCAAGAAGGCTCTGGTAAGGCTCAAGGGCAAGGCTCATCCTGTCTATCTGGAGTCCACTCCCGACTTGGTGCGCAACTATCCTGTGGATTCCATGATTTTCTCCGACTGCCAGTATGGGCCTGATATGTTCATCCTGCAGGAAGGAACGGTCAAGATTACGAAGGTTGTTGACGGACAGGAGGTCATATTGGCCATGCTCAAGAAGGGCGATATGTTCGGTGAGATGGCACTTTTGGACAGCAAGCCCCGCTCAGCCTCGGCTATTACCCACAGTGACTGTAAGGTGATGGTTGTAAACGCTTCCAACTTTAACATGATGGTAACAGGACAGCCGGACTTTATTGCCCGCCTTTCTACCATGCTTGCAGACCGCATCTGGTCTATGTACCGCCAGCTGCTCAACGGACAGCTTACGGACAGCCGCGAGAGGATGATAGATATGCTGGCTCTTCAACTTGAGCTTCGAAAGGTTCCCTTTGAGAAGGGTGCTCCCTATCAGACTGACTTTACTCCCCAGGATTTGGTCAATCTGGCCGGTATCGAGGCTTCCCAGCAAAAGCAGGCTATTTATGCACTTTTCTCCGACCAGAACATCAAGGTCAGGGGCGGTAAGATTCAGGTTCCAGACGTGTTGGAACTGGAAAAGCAGGCCGCTTTCTACCGCAAGTCTATGAGCCGCAGGGCGGCCAAGCTGCAGTAAGCTTGAGCATAAGCGAAGCTAAGTTAAGCGATATGGAGTGAAAATGAAAGGGGTTGTTTCTGCCTTGGGCTTTCTTTTTCTCATGGCTGTCTCCTTCCCGCTCGTTGCACAGAACGGACTGGCGGCTTCTGTTGAGCAGGATGAGGATTCTGTCACGGCTACGGTGTCCGGTAATTCAGGCTCTGCCTCTGTGACGATTTCGGGGCCCACAAAGGGTGATATTGCCACCAGGGAGAAGGGGGGCAGCGTAAACCCTGCTACCGGCAAGGAGACTGCTTCTGTTCAAGCCCCGCCCAGCTCCTTTGGCAATGTTTCCATTGGAATGGACATTGAGAGCGTCAAGAAAGCCCTGTTGGCCGACAGAAGGTTTGGCTACAGGGGTGAGAGGGATGTTTCCCTGCTCGCTGGTGAGAACAACAAGCTCATAGAGACGGATGCTGCCCGCTATTCGCCTTATCCATACTTGGACAGGTGTTGGTTCCAGTTTGTCGATGACAAGCTCTATGTTATGAGCATAAACTTGAACCAGGAAAAGCTGGATCACTATTCGGTTTTCAGCAGCCTGTGCGAGAAGTACGGCACGCCCACGACACTCAACCCGGAGAAGGCCGAATGGGTCTCGGACAGCATGATAGTTGATTTGGAGAGGCCTCTCTGCCTTAAATACACGGATAAGGCTGTGTTTGACAGGATACAGGCTGAGTCCGGGGTCGAGGAGACTGTTTCCGAGCAGAACCGCGAGCAGTTCCTTAAGGGAATCTAGTTTCGATGCCTGTTGCCAAATTTTTAGGCCACAGGCAGGCTCATGCTTTCCTGCTGGCGGTGCTTTTCCTTCTTTTACCTTCCTTTCTCTCATGTGACAGCCGCAAGTTCAAGCTTCCTGTACAAGAGCTTGTAATCAATTGCAGCGACGGCTCCCATATCGGGGTAAAGGCGGAACTTGCCGTTAAGACCGAGGAAAGGAACTGGGGCTTTATGGAGCGAAAGAATATCCCCGATGGGACCGGGATGCTCTTTGTCTTTGAGAAGGATCAGGTTTTGAGCTTTTGGATGAAAAACACCCCGCATCCCCTTTCGATAGCATACATAGACTCCAAGGGCGAAATATCTGACATACTGGACATGACCCCGTACAGTTTGGAGAGCATAAAGAGCAGCCGGTCTGTCCGTTACGCGCTGGAAGTTCCGCAGGGCTTTTTCCGTGCCAATGGAGTTTCCGTTGGTGACACTGTGCTTTGTGCGGATGGAAGGGCTCTAAAGAATTTGACTCTTGTGCATGGTCAGCAATAGAATCCGGTGGGGGCTTGACGATGCGGCTCCTGTACGGTTTCCCTAATTGGCGTATGGCTTCCACCTGCCGCTTTGTATCTCGTATACCTTGGTCTCGCTATGGACGTAGTTGCGCCAAGGCTCTCCGGGCAGGAAGGTGCAGAAAAGCTGCTCGTAGTCTGGCAGCAGGGCGGTCATCCGCTCCCTCTTGCCGGGGTCAAGTTCCAGCAAAACATCGTCCATCAGCAGGACAGGTTTGCGCCGGGTCTCCTCGGTGAAGTAGACTGCCTGTGCCGTGCGCAGGACAAGGGCTACCAGCCTCCGCTGCCCCATGGACGCTCCGGGTATGAAAGGTCTTCCGTCCTTCTCGAATTCTATCCTGTCGCGATGGGGGCCTGACATGGTTGTTCCCATTTTCTCGTCCACCGTCCGCATGTCCTTGAGCCGTGCCATCACGTCATCCATCGACGGCAGGTTGGCATCGGCAAGAAGCCCCTCCTCCGCGCTGTCGGCCTGTGTCTTTTTCCATGAAGGTATGTAGCGCACGCTCACGCCCGCCAGCCCTGAGACCTCCTCGTACAGGCGGGAGAATATGTCCCGGAATTTGAATATCGCCATCTTGCGCCGTTTTTGAATCTCAAGGCCGTTCTGCGCCAGCTGCAAATCGTAGCTGTCAAGGAGCGGATAGTTTCTGTCCTTGAGGCAGAGGTTCCGGCTCTTGAGTACCCGCCTGTAGCGTCTGGACAAATCGATATACAGAACGTCATACATGGAAAGAGTCTGGTCTATGAAAAACCTCTTGCGCTCCGGGCTGCCCTTGGCAAAGTCCAGGTCATCGTGGCTGTACAGGACGCAGGGCATGGCGGACACAAGATCCTTGCGGTCGCGGACAATCTTTCCGTCCCGCTCCATCTTCTTCTTGCCCGCCTCAATGCTGATGAACGAGGTATGCCCTTCATCGCCTTCCCCCTTGTAGAGGGTGCGGACGGACATGCCCCTTTCCCCGTTCCGTATCATCTCACCGTCAACGTGGGTGCGGAAGGACGAGGCATAGGAGGAGAAGTACAGGGCCTCCAGAAGGTTGCTCTTTCCCTGCCCGTTCTCCCCGGTGAAGAACACCTCGCGGGCAAGCAGGTCTATCGTCGCATTGTCAAGGTTTCGGAAATTCACGGTGGAAAGCGAACAGAACGGCATGTCTCCTCCTGATTAAAATAGCTCGCCAGGTCTGGGGGCGGTGTTGGCATAGGGCTGGGTGGTGGCGTTGGGCTGGGCGGTGTTGGCATTGGACTGTGCGGCGAAAGCGGCAGAATGGGTGGCGGCTTTCTGGGCTGCCCCATGTGTAATGCCGGAGCCGTGCAGCTCGCTGTAGCCGCCTGTGCCGGGAACGACTTCTATCCTCTGGTCGAATTCCTTTATCACCGCGTCCACGTGGGTAATTATGCCGAGCATCTTGCCCGACCGCTGCAGCTGTTTGAGCGCGTCCACGGCCTGTGTCAGCGGTCTTCCGCTCAACGTGCCGAAGCCCTCGTCCAAAAAGAGGGAGTCCACGCTGACGCTCAGGCTGGCAAGCTCCGCAATGCCGAGTGCCAGTGACAGGCTGATGATGAACTTCTCTCCGCCGCTCATGTTGGAGATGGGGCGATCATCCTTCTCGCCTGAAAAGTTCACGTCCTGCACCATGAAGTCCACTTTGCCGGGAATCTGCACCAGACGGTAGCGGCCTGTTATCTCATATAGATAGCGGTTGGCAAGTGAGAGCAGCTTCTTGAGGGCAAGTGACTGGACGAACACCTCCAGGTCGCTTCCGTCCGCCTTGCCGACAAGCTCCTTCATCATCTGCCATTTGTCGTTCTCCTCGCGGGCGGCCTCATATTCGGCCTTCTTGTGCTCGGCCTCGCCCCTGTTCCGCTCGTTGTCGGAAATCACCTGCTTGTCCCTTCCCAGCTGCTCCCTGCCAGATGCCGCCTTTGCCTCGAGCTCCTGCCTGCGCCTCTCCAGTTCCTCTGCGCTCCTGTTGCTCTTGTTCTGGGACTGGCAGGCTTCAAGCTCCCTGCGCCTCTCTTTTAGCGTCGTGGATGTCCGTGTGTCCTCCTGCTTGAGATGCTCGGACTGCCGCTTTAGAGAGTCGTAGCTGCCCTCGTCCTGTATAAAGCGGCTGTACTCTTCCTCTCCCGATATGCCTTCCTTTTCCAATGCTGACATGAACGCCTCTTCCGCCCGCCCTGCCTGCACAGCGGATTCAGCAAGGGTCTTTTCCGTCTGAGATGCCTTGCCGTCTAAGGCGGACTTCTGTCTCTGCAAGTCCGACAGGGCTTTGTCAGCGGCATCCTTCTGCTTGCGGGCATCAGTCACAGCCTTTGTCAGAGCAGCCTCTTCTTGTGCAACATCCTTGCCGCCAAAGAGCTTGTTCCTCTCCATCTCATGTATGGCGACATTCTGCACTTCCAGAAGGTGGGCTTTCTTGGACTCCTCGCAGGCGGCTTTAAGGGCATCTGTGTCTATCGTCTCAAGGGCGGCTTTCTTGCCTTCAAGGGCTTTCTCAAGCTCGGTCTTTTGATTCTGCCTGTCACGGAAAAGCCTGTCGCGCTCCCGGAGCTTGGAAAGGACTGCTTCCAGTGCGGATTTGAACGAGGCCTTGCTGCCCGCCGCCTCCAGTGTGGTACCCGCTGTCTCCAGTGCGATGGTCTCCGCAGTCCTCAGTGCAATGCCAGTCGCATCCCCCTTCATGCAACCGCTTATAATGGAAGAAAGTTTGTCCCGGTCGCCCCCAAGCTCCGCCTGTAAATCCGCAATCTGCTTGTCGTAGGACTCCTTCTTCTGGCTCTGTACGTCAAGCATCCGCTCGGCTTCCTGCAAGGCTTCCCTTGCCTGATCGCAGCTCCTGCTCAGGGCTAGGATGTCCGTCCCCAGCTTGTGGTTGCCAGCGGTGGGGCTGGCATGTGTGCCACCTATGGCATTTGTGCCACCTATGGCACTTATGACACCTGAGCCACCTGTGGCTTCCGCCCCTTCGCCCTCCGCCTGTCCACCACAAAGGGGGTGCTCCACAGAGCCGCAGACCGGGCAGGGCTTGCCCGCCTCAAGGCCGTCCCGGATTATGCGGGCGACGGACTCGTATTCGGTTGAGATGAGCTTTTTGAGCTGTCCGTCAGCCTGTGCAAGGGTACGGCTGGCATCCTGCTTCTTTGCAAGAAGCCTTTCCAGTTCCCCCTTGACCAGACTCAGGCTGTTTGTCAGCATGGAAATCTTGTCGTAGCTAGCCTGGCACTTGTCGCCCAGTGCGGACACGGATGATATAGCGGAAGGAAGTTCCGCGTCTCCCGGATTGGCGGCAAGGTAGGAGTCCAGATCCTTGAGCTTGCTCTGGATTTCTGCAATGGCAGCCCCAAGCATCTCCTGCTCCTCATAAGCCTTGGAAAGCCGCCTCTCGTTCTCCTCTTTTTGGGCAAAAGCGTTCCTCTCGCTTTGGGCTGCAAGCTGGAGCTGGCTGTCCGCCTTTCTCACTTCTTCCCAGAGGGGCTTTGCTTCTTCAAGCTCCTTCTCCATGCAAGCAAGATGTGAGTCGGCTTTCTTGGAGTTGGAAGAGGCTAGCTCAAGGCTCTGTTCCAGAGCCGCAAGAGCAGCCCGGCTTTGTTCCAGAGAAAGGGTGTCCTTCCTGATGCCCTCGCGCAGCTGTGCAAGGGCGGTATGCTCGGCCTTGCAAAGGCGGGCTTTCTCTATCCGCTCCAGCGTGAGCTTGCCGTCTGTGAATGCCTTTTGCGCCTCCTCAAAGTCAATCCTCTCTTTTTGTGCGGCATCCAATGCGGCCTTGCAGGAGGCAAGCTGCCCCAGCCAGATGAGGGCATCGCTCACGTCCTTCATGGCCTCATCGTTCCGGGCAAGCTGCTCCTGTAGGTCGGCCATCTCCTGCCTGAGCTTTTCCAGCTCCTCATCTCCCAGAAGGTTCTGGCTCTGCTCCTGATAGCGGCTTTCCGCCTCCTTGAGGGCGATTCCCGCCTCCCTCGCGTGGTCGCCGACAAGTCCGCCTATCTTCTTGTACTGCTCCGTCCCGGTTATCTTGGCGAGTATTGCCGCACGGTCACGCTCCTTGTCCGCCTCCTTGCCATCTCCGCTCAGGAATTTGTCAAATTCCCCCTGTGCGAGCATTATCGAAGAACAGAACTGCCTGTAACTGAGCTTGATGATTTTCTCGGTCGCCTCCGCAAAGCCTTTGGCCGCGCTGCCGGAATGAATGGTCTCGCCTGAGTCTGCCCGCGTTATCCGGTATTCCGCCTGCTGTAGGTTGCCGTCCGCCCTGCCCCTGGCCTTCTTCTGGGAGAACTCGGAGAGGAAAGTTCCCGCCCCGCAGCGGTAGGTGACACGCGCCATGCAGCAAGCTGTGTGCCTTGTCATAAGCTCGTTGCCGCTTTTGGACGGCTCCTGCCGGGGGGTGCGTCCGTAGAGGGCGAGGGTTATCGCGTCCAGTATGGTCGTTTTGCCCGCCCCTGTGGGCCCCGATATGACGAACAGCTCGTGGTTCTGCCTGTAGTCAGGGTGCTCCAGGTCAATTTGCCAGCAGCCCTTGAGGGAATTCAGGTTTTCCATCTCTATCTTGAGAATTCTCATCGCTCTTCTTCCCCCGCGCGCACTTCATCTGCCAGCTGCATGAAAAGGGGCAGGAACTTGCCCAGCATCTCCTGTTTCATCTGTTCTGTAACGCCCATTTCCGAGGCTCGCTTTTGTATCAGGCTGGTGAATATCTCGTCTTCCCCCAGGCTCCTGAGTTCCCTGCTGTCAAGCTCCGTTTCCTGTCCTCTCTCCTCCAAAGCCATTTTGCGCTTCCAGCTCACGACGCGGACATTCCGGGGCAGCCGCTCTATAAGCTCGTCCAGCGTGTCCAATGATGGGTCCCCGGCATCCCGGCTGTAGCACAGCTCAAGGTAGCAGGGAGTGGCAGAAGGTTCTCCGGCATCCTTCCCGGCGGAGTCAGCGACAGTACAAGATGCGACAGCTTCCCCGGCGGAGTCAGAGCTGTTGATACAAGCCCTGTCAGTCTCCCTGAAAGCCTGCCTGCCACAGGCTGCGACAGCTTCCAGCTTCTTGCGTATTTCCGTGATGCTGCCTGAGAGCCGCCTGAATCTGGCGAAAGCCGGGACTGCAATCTTCTCCACCGAGCTTTTGCCGTCAACGCAGTCCACGCAGAGAATCTGATGCGGGATGTCCGCCTCGTCAAAGCCCATCACGAAGGGGGAGCCTGAGTAGCGTATTTTAGGATTTTTTGCGACCATCGTGGAGTAATGCACATGCCCCAGCGCGACATAATCGAACCCGTCAGGGAACACGGAAGGGCTTACCAGTCCCAGGTTGCCCAGTATGTCCACGGCCCTCGTGCCGTCATCAAAGCTCCCCGTGTCGCGGCAGCCCGCGAACCGCCCTTCAAGCTCCGCCGCGTACAGGTGGCCTGTCGCTATGACAGGAATCTTCCTCCCCGCCCGCTTCCTGTCCGCGGCCTCCCAGACCTTGCGGTACAAAGCCCCATAAGCGTCATCCGCCAGATGCCCGCCGTCCGCCTCCTCTGCCTCGCCGTCCGGCTCCCCAGCATCAACGCCATCTGTTTTCCCGCTATCAGCATTCACGCCGTCCGGCTGACCTGCATCCTTGGGATTCTCTGAATCCCCGGCGCTTGATACAAAGCTCATCAGTTCCGTCTCCCGTGCGTAGGGAACGGCGGCGGCGATTCCGACAGCATTCCCGGAAGCCCCCACAAGCTCAAAGACAAGCTCCTCCGGGCTGCGGCCTGACAGGGAGCCTGTCACATGGATGTTCAGGGCGGCAAGAATCTCTTTCTCCGTGTCCAGCAGGCTGCCTGAATCGTGGTTGCCCCCGACGATGATGACGTTGCGGCAGCAAGTCCCTATGAGCGAGGCAAGGAATGAACAATAGAGCTTTTTGGCCTCGTTGGGCGGATTGGCCACGTCGTATATATCCCCGGCGACAACAAGGCAGTCCGCCTCACGCCTGACAATCTCCTCTTTCAGCCATGACAGGAAGGAGGCCGCCTCATCTGTCCTGTCTATCTCGTGCATCCTGTTGCCCAGGTGCCAGTCCGCCGTGTGGATGAATCGCATATAAAGGCAGTATATCGTTTTATGGCCGAATTTTCAACGATTGTATCTTGATGTATCTTTCCAAATTCACTATACTGACCGAAAATGAAAAAGATGACCTGCTCAAGAAGATTGTTGCTAGTTGCTTCCTTGGCCCTCTTTTCAGCCTTTGCCCAGGCAAAGGATTGGGAAATTTCTTTAAGTTACGAAAATACTTTCAAAAACACAGATGTCCTGAGAGTCTCTGATGACGACATTACCTACCTAGGACTGGAAGAGTTTACTAGGACAACCAAGACTCCTATGGGGGCAAAGGGTACTATCGTCAACTTTTTAGGCTCCCCTTTTGGTTTTGCCGATCTTGGTTTCGGGGTGGACGGCAGTATATGTAAGTTTAACACGTACACCTTCTCTGACTTTGATACTACAGGAAACTCAGAGGTTCCTGACTTGGATATTGATTTGGGCAACGGCATGGAATACAACATTGGCGTAGGCCCTGTTCTTAGGCTGAACCTGGGCAGGCGGCACTCATTCAGCTTTTTTCCCTCAGCTCTTTTCACCCTGCGCCGCTCGGAGTTTACCAAGCCTGATGAATGGGGTGTGGCTGCTGATGCAGTTACCGTCAAGCTTGAAGAGCGCAATATAGGTTATAACTTTAACATAGGCTACCGTTGCTGGGTTATAGCCAAGCCCACTTATCTGGTTGGCCTGAATCTGGGTGTTGACTTCCAGAGCGTCAAATTCAGTCATTCTTCCATGGACTATGGTGGAACCAAGTTTGAATACAAGACCGACAACCAGACTACCGCAAAGTTCTTTGTGGGTATTTCTATAAACTTGGGAACCAGGGGCGTAGACAGGCTGGTAGCACAGCGTGATGCGGAAGATGCAGGATTCCAGGAAAAGCCAGAAAAATCAAAAAAAGCTTCACAAGAAAAATAAGGGAACATTTATATGAAGAATCAGTTTGAACCTGGGCAGATGGTGGAAACCACCGTTGTCGCCATATCTCAAGATACAGTTTTCATAGACCTTGGCCTTAAGAGCGAGGGCTTTGTTGATAAGGCGGAGTTCACCGATGAAGCGGGCAATGTCTCTATAAAAGAAGGGGACAAAATTAAGGTTTACTTTGCTTCAGCTAGCAGGGACGAGTTGCACTTCACGACCAAGCTCGCTGGCCAGAACGCGGGCAAGGACATGCTGGAGAGCGCCTTCCAAAACGGAGTTCCCGTGGAAGGCCATGTGACCAAGGAGATTAAGGGCGGCTTTGAGGTCATGGTCGGCAGCACAAGGGCATTCTGCCCCTACAGTCAGATGGGCTACCGCGACCGAAAGGAGCCTGCTGAGTATGTGGGCAAGCACCTGACATTCAAGATTCAGGAATATAAAAACGAGGGAAAGAACATCGTCCTCTCCAACCGGGCAATCCTCGCTGCGCAAGCGGAAGAGCAGAAGTCCAAGCTCGCCCAAAAGCTCCAGCTGGGGTCTATTGTCAAAGGTACCGTGTCCAGAATTGAAAGTTACGGGGCGTTCGTCAATATAGAGGGCTTTGAGGCTCTTCTTCCCATCTCTGAAATCAGCCATACCCGCGTGGACAATGTGAACGACGTGCTCAAAGTCGGGCAGGAGGTCGAAGCAAAGATTATCCGCGCCGACTGGAACAAGGAGAAGGTCTCGCTCAGCACCAAGGAGCTGGAGGCTGACCCCTGGGACGGAATTGCCGCCAAGTTCCCGGTCGGAAGCAAGATAGAAGGCAAAATCAGCCGGGTCGCGGACTTCGGCCTGTTCATAAACCTGGCTCCTGCCGTGGACGGACTGGTGCACATCTCCAAGCTCCCTGTCGAACGCAACACCAACCTCAAGAAGGTCTACAAAGCGGGCGACAGCATTGCTGTGACAGTGGAGAAGGTGGACACGGACGAGAAGAGGATTTCCCTTTCTCCAGTCGTCTCAAACGAGGAGCAGGACAACGCCGCCGAGTACCAGAAGGCACACGCTTCCGATGATGACGGCGAGACCTATAATCCATTTGCAGTCCTGCTGAAAAAATAATGTCCAAACGCACTTCTCCTTATGAGCGTGAGCTGGATGTAATCTTGTCTGCTCTGGAGGGGAAAGGGGTGCCAGCCAAGCCCAGACTGCTTTTACATGCCTGTTGCGCCCCCTGCTCGTCATATGTCGTCGAGTACCTCGCGGGATACTTTGACATGACTCTCTTCTATTATAACCCCAACATCCATCCCAAGGCCGAATACGAGAGGCGGCTGGAGGAACTGAAAGGCTTTCTGCCCCGATTTCCTGTCGCCTCAGGAGTCAGGCTCGTGGAAGAAGCCTACGAGCCGGAGGATTTTTTCCGGGCGACAGGAGCACGGGAAGAGCCTGTGCTTGCACACGAGGCGGAGAAGGGCGAACGATGCCGCCGTTGCTATGAATTCCGCATGAAGGCTGCATATCGATATGCCTGTGACAACGGCTTTGACTGGTTTACGACGACACTTTCAATCAGCCCCTTCAAGGATGCGGACAAGATAAATGCGATAGGCAAGGCTCTGGAGCCTGTCTCCGCCAGCGAAGAAAGGCAGTCCGGGGGCAAAGCGGGAAAGCCCCTCTTCCTGCCCTCTGATTTCAAGAAGAAAGGCGGCTTCAAGCGCAGCCTGGAGCTTTCCGCAGAGTATGGCCTGTATCGGCAGGACTACTGCGGCTGTGTTTACTCTCTGGAAAACAAAAAAGCCCGCCT
>JAFTEK010000112.1 GCA_017453705.1 Treponema sp. | reverse complement strand
CTCACCGCTCTCACGCAGGATCATCTCGTCCAAGCCAAGCACTGCGTTTATGGGGGAGCGGATCTCGTGGCTCATGTTGGACAAGAACTCGCTCCTGGCGTTGTTGGCCTTGTCCGCTATGTCCTTCTGGGTCTTCAGCTCCTCGATGTAGCGGAAATGCTCGGTCTCGTCCGTGAGCATGTAGACCTTTCCCATCACGGATTTCTTGTCCTTAACCAGCTCCTCGCTGATGGAAAAAGTCCTGCCCTCGCTCTCAAGGGGCTTGCCTTCCGACTGCAGCCTGACCAAGGCCTTGACCGCCCCGTCAGGGAAGGGATCCAAGCTCTGGAGCAGGTTCCTGGCCTTCCTGTTGCATATAAGCAGTCTCCCATTGATATCCGTGACGGCGATTCCCTCCGGGATGTTCTCCATGACGAATTCCCGTGCCAGGTTCTTTGTGTTCATGAAGTCATAGAAAAAAATCGCTATATAAAGGAAGACAGAAGCGATGGAAAAGCCGAGGGTGTTCATGTCATAGCTAGGTATGAGTTTTAACAGCTTGATGGCATGGCATGCGCAGTCCGAAATGACAGCAAGGGATATGAACAGGAACTGCATTCTCCTGTGCCTCTCAGTCTGGGAAAGCATAGAATGTAAGATGACCGTCACCCCTATCGCGATATACAACAGAATCACTGCCTCGAATATGTGGTGCAGCAGCCCGCTCTCAAAGACCAGATGGGGAAACAAGCCGTCAGTGGCAAGCCTCGCGGACTTGTAGTAAAGCCTGTTGTAGCGCATTGTCAGGACTGACAGGTAGGTTATGACATGGATTACGGCGAATACGGTCGTCACCTTCTTGAAAATGCTGCCCCTGCACAAAAGCATGATGAAAACGAACATGGCAAAGCTTGTCCAGGTCTTGCCCAGGTAGACCATCTGCCAGCAGAGGACGAGCGAATCCACCGTCCTGGCCTGCATGTAGGCCAGGTAGCCGGCATTGTTTATCAGGACAGAGACACAATAGAAGAAAAGCCAGCCGTGCATGGGGCTGGACCATTTCTTTACGACATAAATGCACTCAACCAGCATCAGGAACACACTGGCATACTGCAGGACGAGCAGTACATTGTACAGGGTCATCTATCCTCCTTTTTCTATATTACAGCCCTTTTTACATACGGTCAACACGGAAACAAACATTTACAGGGCACCCGGCCGGGCTTTTGGAACTGCCCTGATGTTTCTCTTGAATGTAAAGGCAAAAAGGTCTATAATCGGGTAATGAATGACAGTGAAAAAATGGATGCGGACGACTGGCCCTACCTCATTTTCAGCTCCGGTGGCAGCCGTTACGCAGTGGAGTCTTCCTCCGTCAAGGAAATAGTAAGGAACAACACTATATATCCCGTTCCTTTCGCACCTCCCTACTTGAAAGGCATCATCAACTGTTATTCCACCCCTGTGGCCGCAGTAGACTGGGCCATGTTCCTGGGCAATATGGAAGAAGAAAAGAGGAAGGAGACCATCTTCCTAGTCCTCAAGGACTGTGAAGACATTGCCCTTTTGGTATGGGGAATAGAGGAATTCAAATACAAGAGCGATCTGACAAAGCAGCAGTTCCCGCAGACGGAAGAACACGGCTGTTTCTCAGGGACTATAAGCTGGGATGACAACATGATTCCCCTTCTGGACTTGAAAGCAGCCTTGGAAAAGATTCGGGGGGACCTTGAGAAACTCTGATTTATACGCCGGCCTTAACTGGGGAATTCTGGAGCTGCTCATTCCACAAAGCGACATATCCGATGCAAGGCTAGGCTCGACCTCATCCTCCTGCTCCATCTCAATAGACAAGGCAGTGAACAAGGCTTTCGACATGGATTTGGCAGGGCAATGCGCGGACTCAGGTATGCAGTCACTTCTTATCATATCCGGTAAAAGCTACAGCACCGCCCTGATGCCCAAGGTTGTCCATCTAAAAGCATCAGAGCACAAGGAATGCAGGCTGCTCAAGGACTCTTTCACCCGGCATGGCATTATGTCGCTGGCCTTCAGTGAAAACAGGATATGCTACACCGTGGAGCTGGACAAGTTCACGGGGGGGACGGGTGTATGATACGGGTTCTTTTCGTAGACGACTCAGCCCTGATAAGGGCCATGCTCAAGCAGGTATTCAGGGAAGACAAGCGTTTTGAAGTCGCGGGCGAGGCTCCCAACGGCAAGGAAGCCGTGGATAAAGCCAGGGCCGGTAACATTGACCTAATCGTGATGGACATAAACATGCCCATTATGGACGGAATAGAGGCCACCAAGCAAATCTCGACATTCTCAAATGCGGCGATTGTCATGTTCACGACAGAGGACACCATGGACTTGACCTACAGATCCATATCCGCAGGTGCGCTTGAAGTCCTGCAAAAGCCAAATGTCGCCGACATGACCGAAGAAATGCTGTCGGACTTCAGGGAAAAGATCTATGCGATATCCCAGTCACGCAAGAGCAAGGTAAGGGGGCTTCTCGCCCTGGGCAGGGCAGCCGAGAAAAAAGCAGGCATCAAGGAGCTTACACCGGAGGAAACAGGCCGCATTCCCAAGCAGAACTATGCAATGCTGTTCATCGGCTCCTCGACAGGAGGCCCCAGCGCGATACAGGCTGTACTAAAAGACCTTGGCCATGACTTTCCCCTTCCAATACTCATAACACAGCATATAGACAGGCTTTTTGACAAGCAGCTCGTCAAGTGGCTTGATGACACGACATCCTTCAAAGTGACCCTCGCAGAAGACGGGGAGACTCCCAGGGCAGGCCATGTCTACGTGGCCCCTGCCGACAGGCATCTTGTCCTGTGCAAATCAGGGACAAGCTATATAATAGAACTGAACGAGGATCCCCCGATACATTTCCTAAGGCCGTCGGTTGACAAGATGTTCTCCAGCGCGGCAAAGACGCTCGGCAAAAAAGTCCTTGCCGTCATATTAACAGGAATGGGCAGGGACGGAGCTGACGGAGCCATAGAGATACGAAGGGCCGGGGGAAGTATGCTGGCCCAGGACGAGGAAAGCTGCACGGTATTTGGAATGCCAAAGGCTGTGATAGAGGCAGGGGCTGCCCAGTCGGTGATTCCCCTGAATCAGATAGGCCAGGCCCTTAGAGCCGCCGTATCCAAGGCATAGGTCAGGAAGATGCTCAGGGAGTTGGATTCGGTTTTTCAGACACTGGAAGCTCACTCAGGAATAACGGTCGCAAGCGCCCACCGTGAGTACATGGAGAAACTGATTCTGGAAAGAACGGCCGGCATGGGCATCAGCTGCGTGGAATACAACAGCCTTATAAAGAGGGACGATGGGGAGCTTTCCTATCTGACGAACGCGGCCGCAGTAAACGAGACCTACTTCTTCCGTGAAGAAAAACAATTTGAATTCCTAAGGTCAGAGATTTTCCTCCCGCACAAGGGGAACAGGCTCAACATCTGGAGCGCGTCATGCTCAAGCGGTGAGGAAGCGCTCTCAATATATACCCTGGCAAAGGACTGCGGGATTTCCCCCAGCATCTGGGCATCGGACATAGACACCGACGCACTGGAAAGCTTCAAGTCCGGCATATACAGCAGGAACTCCTTCCGCTCAGACGGCAGCAAATACCATCCCCTCATAGAAAAAGAAGGAAACTGGGAAGGGGACAGGATAACCATCAGCCAGGATGTCATATCCAAAATACAAATCTTCCCTTACAACCTGGCATCAAAGTCCCCCCCTCCTGTCCAGGAGTCCAGCATGGACGTAATCTTCATGCGGAATGTATTCATCTACTTCACACAGGAAGTAAGGCTGGCCATACTGAATAAGATGGCAAAATTCCTCAAGGACGACGGCATCATAATCCTGTCCATAAACGAAGTTGGAAACATAGACAGGAAGGGGATTCCCTTTGACAAGATTCACTCAGGGACGGTCTACTACCTAAAGAAATCCTCTGGCAAGGAGAAGGCAAAAAAGTCATATCTGTCGCCACAGTCAAATGTATTGCCGAAGGCAACGGCCTTGCCCTATACAAGTCTGTTGGCTCAGGCAACCGCATTGCCGAAGGCAACGGCCTTGCCACAGGCGGCCTCATTGAATCAGGCGGCCCAGGCTCCCCGAAAGAAAGAGCAGCCCATAAAGACAAGGCACACAGAGACAGCCGCAACGGCATCTCCCCCTACTGCCGCCAGCAGCTCAAGCATCGAGGAACTCTTTTTCAGGATAAGGGACTGCATAGCCAGGCACGACTGCACCGGAGCCAGAAAGCTCATGCAGGAAAAGAACTTCAAGCCCCACGAGATGGAGTTCAAGTTCTTCTTCCTGGCACTCATATATATGGAAGAAAAAAATGAGGAGCAGGCACTGGGGCAGCTGGAAAAAGCAGTGCTGCTAAACGGAGATTTCTGGCCGGCCAGATACGGACTTTCTTTCCTCCAGAAGAAAATGGGGAAAGAGACGGAATGCAGGAAGAGCTTTGAGGCCTGCAAGCTCTCCATCATCAGATACAGGCAGAATTCCAGGAAAGACTACGACTTTATGATTGGGCAATTCAGCCCTGAATACTTTGAGATGCTGTGCAACAACTACCTGAAGGACACAGCTGAAGGACAGGCATAAGATGGCGTTCTCCAAAGAGGCTTTTGTAAAGGAATTTATCTCAGAGACTGGCGACAATCTCGACACCATCAATGATTCAATAATCAAGCTCAAAAATGATGACGGAGACAAGGACACTCTTACCGTCATACTGCGCTCCCTGCACACAATCAAGGGAACCGCAAGGATGCTCTCCTATCCAAACATCGAGAAGATTTCCCATGCTCTGGAGGATGTGTACAAGGGGCTTAGGGAAGGAAAATTCAGGCTAAGCGACAGGATAGTCCAGCTGACCTTCAAGACCTGCGACATAATAAAAGCCTGCCTGCAGAATATCGTTGTTGACGGAAACGACAACATGGATACCGAGGCCTTGATGGGGATATACAGCAAGGCGGCGGCCGGAACGTTCTTCTCACTGGAGGAGCTTGAGAGTTCTGCCAGCGTGGATTCCGTCCAGGCTGAAAAAATCGACGAGCTGGGCAACATCACGTCCATCAGGATTCCAATAGAGAGAATAAATTCCATACTCAAGTCAATTGACGATATAATCACCAAGCAGTTCAGTTTTAAAAAGCAGCTTGACGACCTGTGCCAGCATCGTCCTGAGCTGAGGATGGCCGACTTTCCCAACCAGATGAAAGAGGATGTGCTCAGGATAGAGCAGTCCGTCCTTGAAGCCCAGCACCAGATACTGGATCTCAGGCTCCTGCCTCTGGACATAATACTCACCCCACTCAAAAGGCAGATAGAAAGCGAGGCCATCAACTCAGGGAAAGGCATAAAGTTTGACATACCCCCGGCAAACTTCATGCTGGACAAGTTCATACTTGAAAAGCTCAGGGACATACTCCTGCATCTGGTCAGGAACAGCATAGACCACGGCATAGAAAGCAGGGAGGAGAGAAAAGCCGCAGGAAAAGCTGAGACAGGCCTGATATCGGTTTCTGCCAAACAGATGTCCAACCACCTGCTCATAAAAGTAAGTGACGACGGACGCGGCATAGATTGGGAAAAGGTCAGAAAAAAGGCCATGAAGCTATACCCCCTTGACACTGATAGCATAAGAAAGGAAAGCGAGAACGAGCTGCAGCAATATTTGTACGCACCGGGCTTCTCCACATTAGGAAAACCAACGTTGCTTTCTGGAAGGGGCATGGGACTGGACATAGTAAGAAGCTCAGTAGAATCCATCAAGGGGCGGATGAGGCTCAGCTCCAAGAAACACGGGGGGACATGCTTTGAGCTTACGATTCCCCTCACTGTCGCAACACAGGAAGGCCTTTTCATACGCTCAGGTGACATGAAGTTCATGCTGCCCGCTGAGTACGTGCTTGAACTCGCGGACAGTGAGAATATACCAAATACCGTAATACAAGACCAGACTTACATAAAGCTGGCGGACAGGCTGATTCCCGTCTACAGCCTTTCTTCAATACTGGGCTCAGGAAAATCATCCCCCTCCTTCCATGTGGTGGTCGTGGAATACTTGGAAAGCTGCATAGGCATAATGGTAGACTCCGTTGACCAGTACGAAAACCTTGTGACAAGCCCCCTGCCCAAAATAATGCAGAGCATGAGAGGACTAAGGGGCATTGTCTTCGATGAGAATTATTCAATAATACCCGTGCTTAATATACCGGACATAATACAGAGGCTAAAAAAACTCGTGGCCTATGACCTCAAGAAATCCAGGGTCAAAGGAATGAAGAGAACTTATTCAGTACTTGTCGTAGACGACTCAGCGACCACAAGGGAAATAGAGGCAGCCATATTTGAAAGCTCCGGCTATGCAGTGGAAACCGCTGTGGATGGGGTGGATGCACTGAACAAGCTGGCAGAAAAGCACATAGATGCTGTGATAACGGACATAGCGATGCCCAGAATGGATGGAATAATGCTTTTGAACAATATCAGGCGACAGGAGCAATACAAGGGTATGCCTGTCATAGTTGTGTCCGGGGCTTATGACCCAGAGGCAAAGAAACAATTCATCGATGCGGGAGCACAGGCCTTCATCGTCAAGTCAGATTTCCAAAGGGGCAACCTGCTGCAGGCTGTCGAGGAGCTTTTGAATGTCCGATAAAAGCATTGAGACAAAGAAAAAACTTTTGCTCGCACTCTATTCAAAGGCGCAGGCAGCTTTCCTAAAGAAAGGCTTTGAGGAATCAGGATTCTCGGTCGTCACGGCAAACGACGGCATACATGCGATACAGCTTGCGTCCACAGTTCATCCTGACTGCGCGCTGGTTTGCACAGACCTGCCGGTACTAGACGCTTACGCTTTCACAAGGATAATAAAAAACACCGACTATCTCCGTGATATAGCGGTTGTGATAGGAACAACTGATGACAACGAGAACTTCAGATTCTGGACTGACAACTGCAAAAGTGATGCTGCCTGTCCACTGAGCAGCGCAGGGACAGGTCAGATTATCGAAACAGTGCAGGACGCAATAGAGAAATACAAGGGCTTGGAAAAAGGCGGAAAGAAAAACCTGAGCTCTTCCGTCTCCTTCATAAAGCTCATGGGGAATGCCTACGACAAAGAAATGTACGGCCTATACGTCACTAGAGAAGCCTATAAAAATGAATCAAAACGTTATGATTTAAAAGAGCTGGTGCAATCAATGATCCAGACCCTGCGCAGCATATTGGAATTTGATGCATTCTCCATGATACTCAAGGGAGACCGTCTGGTTGAGATATACTCGTTCTCTGACAGGTTGGCAAATGAGGAACTTGAAGACTTCAGGAAAATAGCAAGGGCTGATTTTGAGGCAAAAGCAGAGATATTCGGTGCAAGTGGTTGGCAAAAATCAGAACTGCTGGAACACAAATTCACACCTGTACGTAAGGAAAAAAGCAAAGAGAAAAAGATAAGGAGCTATGAGAAATTCCCTCTGGACGGGGATGCAAAAGACGACATTCCATATATCGCGCACGTGGGGCTTTGCAAGGATCTGCTGTCCAACAGAAGAACCAGGGAAAGGGTCGGGGAATTCATAAGCATATATGCACCGCTGATACAAAAGACAATAGAGTTCAACCAGATTGCCGAAGCGGAGCACAGGGTTGAAAAAGCATTCTCACGATTCCTCCCCCCGTCCGTCATAAAAGGAATAATCAAGGATGAAAAGTCTTTTGACGAAGGTGCGGGAGAAAAAAGGCAAGTTGCCATATTGATGGCCGACATAAGGAATTTTACCGCAATCAGTGAGAAAAACTCACCTGAGAATGTCGTTGATTTCCTGAATATGTTCTTTGCCAAGATGGGAAAAATAATCAAGACACATGGCGGTATGATAGACAAGTTCATGGGCGATGCTATAATGGCCCTTTTTGGAGCGCCGGAGAGCTATATATATAACGGAAACCGGGCAGCCAACGCAGCGCTTGAAATGAGCCTGGCGGCAAAGCAGATGGACACGAGCATCCTTAACATGGGCGACAAGAAATTCAGGATTGGAATAGGAATAAACTATGGAACACCAATCGTCGGTGCCCTGGGCAGCGATGATAAAAAAGAGTACACCGTCATAGGCGATGATGTCAACCTTGCATCACGAGTTGAAAGCTTGACCAAGCTTTATGGTTCAGACATACTGATAACAGAGAGCGTCAAAAAGGATATAGATGCCGTCAGGGAGGCAGTGAAGGAGAAGGAACTGCCCGCATCCGAAGAAGATTCCCTGCCCCATCTTATAAGACATATTGACAACGTTAAAGTAAAGGGTAAAACCCATGCGGTTCGCATATACGCGATGAGCACAGACATGAAAAAGTTCTCTCACTCCTTCCTGGACAATTACAGGAAAGGTCTTAACCAATATGAGATAGGAAACTTCAAGACAGCCGTGGAATACTTTTCCTTGGCAAATGAAGAATACCCGAATGACATGGCGACCCAGGAGCTTCTGAGCAGATGCAAGGGCTTCTCCGAGAACAAACCCTTGAACTGGGATGGTGCGGTCGCACTCACAAGAAAATGACGGAGAATGGGAAAATGAAAAAGAAAAAAACATTTAAAGCTCGTATATCCAAGGCAGGATTACTGCCGGATTTTATGATGACAGTCCTGTGCGCCCTGGTTCTGTTCTATTTTTCTGGCATCATCCAGGGTGGCATTATCAAGGCTTCTCATCTTTCCATACTTTCAGCCTCGCTAATCCTTCTTAACTTGATCCTTCTGGCTCCTATGATGGATGCAATTACCACCCACAGCCTGTCCAGACGGCTGAGACAAGAAGAGGAAGGAAGATGCGGTGCGGAAGAAAGGATGGATATCATACGGCAGCTCATGATATTTCCATTATTATCATCCATATCATTCTTTATCCTGTATGCAATGAATTTAATGATAGTCCTTCTGTTCCTAAGAAAACTTTTTAATGTAGATATACCAACTATAACATTCATCGCATTTGGAATATTTCATGCCCTGGTCATAGAAGCTGTCTCCCGGTATATCTTTGTCGAAGATATATGCTCGGATATAACAAAGGAACAACTACAAAAAGAGATAGTTCCTGAGCAGGTACACCAAAGACGTTTCTACGGTCTTCCACTCTACATCAGGGTATTCTTCCACATAGTGTTTCCCTTTGTGTCGGCCACAGCCGCACAAATCGGGCTGCAGTACAGGGCAACAATGGGTATGTACCATCTTCATCATCTGACGTTCAAGATGGGTATGATGCTCATATTCAACATGGTGACATACCTGTTCCTATCAGGCTTCTTCTTCAGGCACATATCCAAGACCATAAAGAATTCAGTCAGTATGCTGGAAGCCCTCAACTCTGGAAACCAGGAGGAAAAAACATACATAACAACAGACCTAGGCTATGAGCTTGAGTTGAACAACTTTCTAATAAACGAGCTGCTGTCATACCTGCAAAGCATAGCCGACATCTTCAAGGAATCCAGCAAGAACATTCTCTCCTCCACATCGGAGCTTGCCGATGTAGCCATGAAAAATACCGAGATAACAATGAACGAGAGGGCCGGGGTCACGGAATGCCTTGCCATAATGGAAGAAAGAAAGAAAACCTTCGCATCAGTCACATCAAGGGTCGCGAACATAAAACAGTCAGCGGAAAAAACAATGGCCTATGTCGGCAAGAGCAGTGATTTGCTAAAAGATGAAATAGGCAAGATGTCCGAGATTACAGAGCTTAATCTGGAGACTATAACCAAAATAAAGAAACTCAGCGAGAAAATAGATGCGGTAAAAGACACAATCGCAACTATAAACAGCCTGGCGGAGAGAAATAAAATGATTGCCTTCAACGCCGAACTCAAGGCAAGCAGCACAGGTGAGTCAGGGAGAAACTTCCATATAATTGCCAACGAGCTACGCCGGCTGGTCTCCACGATAACAAGTTCCACCCAAGAGATCCAGGGCAGCATAAAAGACATACAGGAAACAGCTGACAACCTGATAATCTCAAGCGAAGGCGGAACGCAAAAAATCAGGGAAGGTTCATCATCATTCTCCAAGCTGGAGGAAAACTTTCAGGAGCTTTCAGTATCCAGCACAGTCACATCCGAAAGCGCGGAGGATATGCAGGACGAAATGTCAGAGCAGTACGAGTCCTTTTCCCAGATATATGAGAGCCTTGGGCAAATGGGGGTCAGCCTTGGAGAATTTGACAACACGACAAAGGCTATGAATAACTCCAGCAGCAAACTAAAGGAGACGGCCCAGAAGCTCGACTCCATCAACACACGCCACATTAAGGAAGTACAAGGATGAAAAGAAAGACAAAATCCCCACACAGGCAGGACTTTAGCCGCAGGGTGTTCACAAGCCTGATTCCTTACAACGTGCTAGGTGCATGTTTTATCCTTCTTTATACAATGAACTTCGTCAAGTTCAAGCAAGGTGATCACATGGTGGTTGTAGGTCTTACAGCGATATGCGCGACAATAGGACAGCTCATCATAGCACCGATTGCCCACAAGATGTCCATAACAAGGCTTTCCGAAAAACTGGAATACTACTACTCAAGCCAGACAGATGCAAAGGAAAGGACAGAGCTTATCCGTAATCTCGTGAGCTATCCACTCAAAAAAGCCTCGGAAACTATGGCTGTGTTCCTCTTATGCACAATAAGCGTCACCATACTCTTTCACTTTATGACAGACTTCCCAATCCGATATGCTTACATCTTTCTACTGGTCTCCAGCCTGTCAACATACGTTTCATTCATATTCTCACTTGACAGCACCCAGAAAATATGTTCCGCCGAGGCGGAAAAAATCGCAGAGGACGGCGTGGACACAGGCATAATTGACAAGGAACACTTTTTTGGTCTTTCTCTTGCCGGTCAGTTTATCCTTTACATATTCATCCCAATGGTTCTCTGCTCCATCTTTACGCTTCTTACGGTTATGTACCTTAAGCACTCAAGCAAGTTCGTCACGATATCAACAACGAACATCGCAATCATAAGCAGCCTTACCGCCCTTTACTTCCGAAGGGTAAAAAAGAATTCCTGGACAATGGAGAGGGCTCTCTTTGACCTTATGAGGACTAGCGCGGACTCCGCAAAGCCATTTCCTACAGACTTCTCATCAGACATGTCTTACTTCAGCTATCTGTTCAACAAGACGATACTGCTTTTCAGGGGTCTGATAAAAGACATGTCACAAGTGAACGATGACATAAATGAATCCACGGCAATGCTCGCTTCTATTTCCACAGAGACAGCCAGTACATCCACTGAGCAGTATTCCACATCCAACGAGATACTGGCAACAATGAAAGGACTCAATGCAAGCCTCGCAGAGATTGAGTCCATGTCCAACGAAGTGCTCAAGGTGGCAGAGACAACCGCCAAACAGGTTGACGGTAACTTTGAGACGCTCAGGCTTAACAGCGAGATGATGAAAGACATAAAGATGTCCAACAGCACGACAATAAACGGAATACAAAGCTTGTCCAACAAGATAAGCAACATACAGGACATTGTTAACCTTATAACAACTGTTACTGCACAGACAAAGATAATAGCATTCAACGCAGAGCTGGAAGCAAACGGTATAGGTGATGAGGGTGTTGATTTCCAGAATGTAGCCACAGATATCCGCTCACTGGCTGACTCCACCATAAAGCTCACAAACGAAATACAGGAGAGCATCCACGAAATAAACAAGTCCAACGAGAACTTGATAAAAACAGGCAAAGACTTTATACAGAGAATAAACGAAGGAAGTGCGATTTCAGAGGAGCTGGAACAGAATTTCTATAATATACAAAAGTCCGCGTCAGCCACAGCGGATGAGGCTCGCGACATTCAGCAGTCTGTACCTGAGCAGATTCTTTCATTCAAGCAGATTGAAGGCGCACTACAGGACATAAACACAAGGTTAAACGATCTTAATGACTCCACCCATAAAATATCCCTATCCATAGAAAAACTTAAAGTGGAGTCCGG
>JAFTEK010000111.1 GCA_017453705.1 Treponema sp. | reverse complement strand
CAAAGTTTCGTAACACAAAGAGTTACGAAACTTTGACGGGAAACGCTGATTAATGTCTCCTATATTAATCAGCGTTTCCTTAAAGTTCTCCGTTCCGCTGCATGGCTGTGGCCAAAAGTCCTCTTCCTGTACGTCGGAAGGGCTTTTCCGCAGGACTGGTCGGTTCCGCTACAGCAGCGGCAGGTTCAGGGGCTTTGGTTGCCTCTTTTGAGGCGGATTCCCTGGCGGAGAAAATCTCATCCAGGGTGATGGGGGCATAACCTTCAGGAGGCTCTTCGGTGGCTGCGGGTTCTGCTGCGACAGGGGCTTCCACCGTCCCAGGGGCAAGTTCTGCCTCCGGGAGTTTAGCTGTGACTGGCTCCTGATTGGCTTCAGCAGGCTCACCGAGCAGGTAAGTTTTCATAAGCCCCTTGCCCTTCACCTCTATTTCAACAGGCTTCCCATAACTGAATTCATCATGGCTCTGCTCCCAGACCGCCTCTGTCACATGTATACAGCCAGGGGTTCCGGTGCTCTCCATGCGGCTGGCGAAGTTCACGGTGTCGCCCCAGATATCGTAGATGAACTTTGTCTTTCCGATTACGCCTGCAACGAGGTTTCCGCAGTTGATTCCTATGCGGATGCTTAGGTGAAGCCCCTTGTTCTCGTTGAACTCCGCTACGTCCTGCATCATGCCTTGTGCCATCTTTAGCATGAGCCTGACACCATCGTTCTTGGAGTCCTCGGTCAGGCCGGTCGCCGCCATATATGCGTCACCAATGGTCTTTATCTTTTCAACCCCGCAGTCCTTAGCCCTCAGGTCAAACCTCGTGAAGAGGGAGTTCAGTATGTCAACCACATCGCCTGCGGCCATGCTGTCTGACATCTTGGTAAAGCCCACCAGGTCGGCAAAGAGGACACAGGCATTGGGGTACTGTTTGGCAATCAGGCTGCCCGGATGCTCTGTCAGCTCCTGTGCGATGGGACGGGGGAGGATATTCAGCAAAAGCTCCTCCGCCTTGTCTTTGGCCACGGCAAGCTCCTTGTTGGATTCCTCCAGCTCGGCTGCCTGCTTGCGCAGTTCCTTGGTCTGCTTTGCGACCTCGTTCTCCAGCTTAACCTGGTAGCGTTTCATTTTGCGGTAGCGGTTCCAGATGAGCAGGGCAATCGCCAGTATGACAAAGAGGGCTATCTGGAACCAGAACCACCAGAGCTGCCAGATGTAGGGTTTCTTGATGATGATGAGGGGCTTGTCTATAGTGCTAGGCTCTTCCTCGGAATTCTTGGCCATCACATAGAAGAGGTACTTTCCCGGCTTGAGGTTCGTGAAAGAGACCTCGCGGGCAGATGACCAGGGAGAAAACTCGTCCTCAAAGCCCTCCAGCTTGTAGCTGAACTGAATCTGTTCCGGGGACACAAAGCTCAAACCCGTGAACTTGATGCGAATTCTCTTTCCTTCCGGTTGTATGGCTATTCTCTCAGCTTTCTCGTCCTGGGCCTCGTTGTCTATGCTTACGCTTTGTATCTGCACGAGTGGCTGGGCTTTGTTTATGACTTTCACAGGGTCATAGACCGCAAATCCGTCTATCATAGTGAACCAGATACGTCCTTCGCTGTCCTTCATGCTGAGTGAAGTGGACGTTACACCACCTGAGCGCAGGCCATCTGACTTGCCGTAGAGCCTGCAATCCAAGAGTTCCGTCTTCCTGGCTGCCATATCTTTCATCTGTGAGAATTTGGCGGAGAAAACCCCAATGTTGGACGTAAACCATGCGGTGTCAGTATAGTCAGTTATCACTTGGAACACTCCGTCATCCCCCAGACCGTTTATGGTGCTGTAGGTAAACATACTGTTCTCGTCCATGCGGGTTATTCCGGTTCCGGTACATATCCAGAGCGCACCGTCTTCGAGCCGGGTTATCTTGAATATGACATTGCCCGCAAGCCCTGTCTCAGTGGAAAAAGTTCGGACAACCTTCTCGTCCTTGAGTTGAAAGATGCCGCCTCCGTCCGTTCCTCCCCAGATGGAGCCGTCGTCATCTTCGTAAAGAGCCATGATAAACTCGTTTGGAAGTCCATCCGACAAGTGCAGGGTACGGATTTCCCCGCTAACATGATCGATAATGCTCAGGCCGGATGTCGTAGCTACATAGAGATTTCCATCGGAAGCTTGCATAGCCAAGCGGGTCTTGTAGTTCCCCAGGCCTTCTTCCTTTGCCCAGCGTTCCACAGAACATTCCAAGTTGTCGGCGCTGTTGCCCCCTGTTACCGTAAGACGGAACTGTCCCTGCGGCCCGTATGTGCTGACAAGAAGCCTGCCCTCCTTGTCAAATCCTACGTGCCTGATACGGCAGTTCTTGCAGACTTCCGTAAGAGCGTTCTCGTGGAAAGTGTTGTCGCTGTAGCGGTAGCAAAGGAGGCCGGTGTCCGTTCCCAGCCAGGCAATAGCTCTCTTGGTGTCCTCGACTATGGCATTGACCGTACTCTCGGTGGAGACAGTGCGGAACTTGCTCAGTGTAAGCTTTTCCAGTCCGCCACGGTCAGTGCATATCCAGATGTTTCCTTCTTTGTCCTCAAAGACGCAGTTAACGTTGTTGTCAATCAGCCCTTGTTGGATGTCATAGTAGCACAGCTGTCCGTGGTGCATGATGACCAGTCCTCGATCCATGGAGAACCAGATGTTGCCAGTGCTGTCTTGGAAGATGTTGCCTACAATCGTACTCGCAGAGTCACCAAAGGAAAGGTCGTAGACTTGCTCACCGCCTTTACCGTCAGTCCTGACTGCGTAGTGAGGGGCGATTCCATACCAGAAGGCTCCCGACTGCTCCTGCATTATGCTGCTTACAGTTGGTTCTGCAAGCATGGACTGAAAGCCCTTAAAGCGTGAGAAGGAGCCTGATGAATAGACGTATGTGCTTCCAGGATTCAGGCTGGACAACCAGACCCTGCCAGCTGTATCACAGTAGAGGCATTGGACAAGGATGCTCTGCTCTCCATATTTTTCGAGGCCTTCCGGGATTATGATTTCCCCGGACGGCGTGTAGTAGGCGACCCCTGAAGCCGTGCCTATCCAGATGTCACCGTTCTGGTCTTCTGTGAAAGCACGTATGGAATTATTGGGAAGTCCGTCTGACATATCCAGCTTGAGGATGGAGCCGTCAGTGGCCAGACGATAGGCACCCTCATCGTTGGAGCCTACCCAGATGTTCCCCCCTGAGTCCTCGAATACCTTGCGGGCGGAAACGAAATCGTACTTGGAGTCAAGCCCCCTGTTTATT
>JAFTEK010000110.1 GCA_017453705.1 Treponema sp. | reverse complement strand
CGGGGCTTGACGTGGATGCCGTCCGCACCGTCAGCAAGGGTGTGGAAGAATATCAGAAGAAAGTAGGTGGCGCTCTTTTGATAATCACTCATTCCACAAGGATTCTTGAGAGCCTGCATGTGGACTTTACCCATGTCATGGTCAGGGGTCGGATAGTCAGGACTGGCGACAGCTCGCTTGTCCGGCAGATAAACGAGAAGGGCTTTGAGGACTTTATCCCGCAGGAAATTAAGGACGCGGAGAGAAAGGAGAAGCTCGCCCAGGCTGCCAAAGCCGCTATGGATGCGGTCAAGGCCGCGTCTTCCGCAGGCAGCCTGTAAGATTTTCCAGTCATTTTGCAGGATATATTGGCAGCCTCGCCCAGGAATCTAACAGGCTCTTGGGCGGGGGCTTTTTTTACATAAGTTATCTTGCTGCTGCTAGTTTTTTTGCAAGAAATAGATATTAAAGACTATAAATCTCCAAAGGCTCCATAGGCATAAAGCTTGCGTGTAACTTCTTATATCAATTAATAAGGAGTTCCGTCATGATGAGGAAGTTAGAAAAAATCGCAAAGGAGTTCAACAATGGTCTTTTGGGCAGCAGGGATGCAGCATTCGAGATTATTCATCTTGTTATGCGCCATAAGGCTTATTTTCATTTGCAGACCTGGACACGTGAAGAAATTGATGATTTCATGCTCATGGAGTTGTCCCATATCATTCACATCTTGGAGGACTTTGACTATAACAAGGCAAAGTTTTCCACATTTTTTTACAAGGCATTCTTGGCGGCATCCCGTTATTACAGGCGGATTAAGCTTTCCCGGATAGCAGAAGAAGGAAGCCTGGACTGCATGAAGGATATGCTTTGTGAGGAACAGGACTACCGTTATGTCCAGAATGAAGGGGAGCTTTGCGTGGAGAGCGCATGTGCAGAGGATGAGCTGAGAAAACATTTTGAGCAATCTGTGACGGACAGGAGGAACTGCATTATGAATAAAATGCACAAGAGGTATTATCACAGTTGTGCTGATGAGAAGATGGAGGACTTGAGAAGATCCGCGTGTTTGGTTTTGTTCCTAAAGTCCTCTGCCGTTGCGGATGATTCTGCTTTGCGTAGCACGTCAATTGTGACTGGGGTAAGCGAGGACAGGCTTTTTTCAATGATGACACAGCTAAAGGACAAGCTGGATGCCAGGATTGCACGGAGGCAGGAAACCTGCAAGTCAAGGGATGATGCCTTTTTCCTGCGAAGGAAGTACCGTGTGCAGTCAGGTATGCTTGATGAGGGCAGCAGGCTGTATGATAGGCTGAGCCATTGCTACAAGGTCCAGAGCGAGCGATGGAGACGGAATAATGTCAAGTTGGATGAAGAATACAATATCGCCCCTACGAATAAGGATGTCGGGGATATGTTGAATATTTCTGAGCGGAAGGTCGCCCATATCCTCAAGATGGCCCGCCTTAAGATTGATGAGATAAAGCTCAATCGGGGCGAGGATTAGCTTTTGCCAAGAATCTGTCTCGCTGTTCCGAGCAATGACTTGAAGCTGTCTGTCCTGGCAAATGCGATTGCAAGGATTGCGTTTGGAATCAGAAGGCAGACTGCCAGTCTTGCGGCGAGCAGGGGTATGCCTGTTCCCGGAATTCGGCTGCATATAATATATGTGGCCAGGGCTGCGGCAGCTGCTAGCACTGTGAAAAACAGGTACTTGACTATGTATCTGGCGGGAGGCTTTTTAAAGTAGTGCTTGAATAGCACATGTGCATCTGATGGCAGGGTGATAATCCCTATTGAAAATGCCGTTGCAAAGAGAACACCTTGTACCCCCCATAGCCTTATGCAGATTATGTCGAGTACGATGTTGACAATCATCTCCACTATCGGAGTCCAACGGTTCTCCCAGTAGATGCCCGTGATGTCCTTTGTCATTTCAAGCATTGAGGCGATCGTGCTGATAAAAAAAAGTATCGCTGCTGCCAGTGCGCTTGACAGAGGGAGCAGCATACCCTCTCCCAGCCAGAGCTTTATAAAGGGCTGGTACAGGCAGGCAAGGCATGTCGCGCAAAAGGCTGCCAGCCAGAAGAACATGAGTGACAGGATGTCAAACAAACCGTACTTGCGTTCCTCGGTTTCCACCGCAAAGTAATTCCCGATGCTCCCCTTTATGGAAGAAATGATTATGCCAATAACCGACTGGGGTATTATGAGAATCATAATATACACGTTGTATTTAGCCTCAAGAATCAGGCCAAGGAACGAGGAGATGAATATCACGTCGATGTAGGAGCGGCTCGCGTTCCTAAGGCGGGCTATGGCAACTCCTGAAACACGCTTGATGAAAGGGGCGTAGAAGCCCTTGTCAAGCTCGCCTTCTGCCTTGTATTCGGGAAACTTCCTGTCCGTCACAAGCCTGTACAAAATGCTGCCTATGATAGAGAAAATGGGAAAACAAAATGTAAAAAAGAGATAGTTTTCCAAGAAGAAAAGGCAGAATATCTGTGCTGAGTATAAGAAAGCAAAATTCAAGAGGAGTATCTTCTGGTGTATGGAGAACTGCTGCGACACGATGACGAGGGGTCTCCTGGGTGGATAGAGAAGGTATGAAAAAACAGTGTCCAGGAGGTACATGACGAATACCAAATGGATGTTCAGCCCGGCGGGTGGCTCACCTTCGATAAGTCCCCTCAAGAATGGCAGGACGGCCAGCCCAAGGGCAAGTATGACGAGGGCGATTATCTTGTACAGCCTCTGGTACAGGGCAAGCAGGGCGTTCACCTGCTGCCTGTCGCCCTCGGCGAATGGTTTGTAGAGGTTGAATGACAGGGCGGTGTCCATACCAAGCTCGGCAAGGTTAAGTGTCCCCAGGATTGACTGGCACAGGCCGCTAAGCCCCAGGTATTCTGCCCCTATTTTTTTTATGAGAAGTGTCCTGATTACAAATCCCATCAGGGTTGATACAAGCGTAAACATGACCGACCAAAAGGCGTTGCGGATGCTGTGGGACTGTCTTTCTGTCATGCTGTCATTTTACACGGATTACTTTATCTTGTAAATATAGCCGCGTCCTTCCTTATGCCTTTCCATAAGTTCCATCTTGCTGTATACCCATAGCATCAGGGAGGTATCATTGGGCTTGAGTTTTACACCATCATCCGTCAGTGCCTTGTGCAGGTCGCCCTTATGGAAGTCCCGGGGAATGGACTTTGGCAGGAGAGCCTTCCAGCTTTTCTTGCCGTGGAAGCTTGTCAACTTTCCTATTTCCTTGACCCGCTTGCCGCTCTTGAGCCAGTTCTGCCTGAACCTTCTGCGTCCGTTGCGCGACTGAACTTTCTCCTCCGTCTCCTCCCGCTCCTCGACAATGGAGACTTCAACCATGTCCAGAAAGAAATAAGGAGAAAGCAGGTAGGGGGTAAGCTTGGTCAGCTCCCGGAATGACGTGTATATGCTCTTGTGGATGGGGCTGCGGCTCTTCCTCACGGTTCCGTCCAGAAGGCGGGTCTCAATCAGCTTGTTCTTTACTATCGGAAAGACCACCCGTATTTTTTTCCGCTTGCTTGTAAAGTATTTTACTTTGTCAGCCAGATGTCCCAGGCTCTGGGTCTGGATTTCAATCACGCCCCCGTCCGCCGTCTTTATGTCCACGATATAAGGGCCGTATTGCGCCTCCAGCTCGCTGCCTTCATTGTTTTCCTTATAAAGGCTTTTGAGGACACGGTGCAGCTCGCTTTCGTTGAGGGTGTTTATAGGCATCTGGAAATATACGGGCGGCAGGCACGGAGATTCTAGCGGAAAGCTTTGTGCCTGTCTGCCCAAAGGCAATCTCTAACAACCGCCGGAACCCACGATGAAGTTTCAAGTGGAGCGGGTGTTTAGAGATGTCTTTTGTCAGCTTACTCAGCCACTAGATGAGCAGTCCGGCGAAAGTCTTTAGGGCGACTTCCATCTTGTCGGCAAGGACAGCCTTGGCCAGAACCTTGCCCAGCTGGACTCCCTCCTGGTCGAATGAGTTGACGTTCCAGAGGAATCCCTGGAACATGACCTTGTTCTCGTAGTGGGCGAGCAGGGCACCGAGGGCTTCGGGCGTAAGCTCCTCACCGTAGATCAGGCTGGACGGCCGGCCGCCCGCAAAGAACTTGTTGGGGTTCTCGTCATTCTTGCCGCATGAGAAGGCGACAATTTGGGCTACCACGTTGGCGCAGAGCTTCTTCTGGCTGGTGGAGTCCTGTATCACGACATCCTTTCCTGTCTGTCCTTTCCTGAAGGCGATGAACTGGAGCGGGATTATGTCCGTGCCCTGATGGAGCAGCTGGTAGAATGAGTGCTGGCCGTTTGTTCCAGGCTCGCCGAAGATGACAGGCCCTGTGACATAGCCTATCTTCTGGCCATAGCGGTTGACGCTCTTGCCGTTGGACTCCATGTCCAGCTGCTGCAGGTGGGCGGGGAAGCGGGAGAGAGCCTGTGAGTAGGGCAGGACTGCCGTTGAAGGATAGCCCTGCACGTTGCGCTCGTAAAGTCCGATCAGCGCGTCCATCATGGCGGCGTTCTTGCTGATGTCCTTCTCGGTAGCCAGCTTGTCCTCTTCGGCAGCCCCCTTGAGGAATGAGTCAAAGACATCAGGGCCGAAGGCCAGGCTAAGGATAGCTCCGCCGACGGCAGAAGTAGAAGAGTAGCGGCCTCCGATGTAGTCGTCCATGAAGAAGGCGGCGAGGTAGTCGGGGCTTTTTGCCAGCGGGGAAGTCTCGCTCGTGACGGCAATCATGTGCTTGGAGGGGGCAAGCCCCGCCTGTTTTAGGAAGTCGTTGACGAATGACTGATTTGTGAGTGTCTCAAGGGTGGTTCCGCTCTTGGAGACGAGGATGAAGATAGTCTTTGCAAGGTCTATGGAAGCAAGGACTGATGCCGCGTCATCGGGGTCAACGTTTGAGATGAAGTGCGCGTCCATCTTGAAGCAGCCTTTCGCCTTTGCCCAGTTTTCCAGCGCGAGGTACATGGCGCGCGGCCCCAGGTCGGAGCCGCCGATTCCTATCTGGCAGACTGTCGTGTACTTCTCGCCCTTTTCGTTGACAATCTTGCCGGAGTGAACATCATTTGCAAAGCTGGCTATCTTCGTCTGCTGTTCAATGTAGAAGCTCCTCTTGTTGGTGCCGTCCGCAACCACGTCCTTGCCAAGCTGTCCGCGGGTCAGCTGGTGGAGCACCATCCGCTTCTCGCCCAGGTTTATGACCTCACCGTTGTAGAGGGACTCATACTTGCCGGTCAGGGCTGCCTCGTCCGCAAGCTTCTGGAATACATCGAGAATCTGGCTGTCAACCTGCTTGGCCGCATAGTTGTAGGTCAGGCCGCCGCCCATCTTCACTGAATATTTTCCTATCCGGTCAGCTGCCCCGGAGCCGGAAAGCTCCTTAGCCACCGAAACCCTGCCTTTGAGAGACTGGAGCTTCTTATAGCTTTCCAGCGTGTCCAGGTTGTTCCAAGAGATAGATTCAGACATAAAAACCTCTGGTAAATGCGAAATTTGTTATCCCCACTATACCAAAAACGATGGCTTTGTGCTATAATCTAGCCTGTCGGAAGAAGAGTTTTTCAAATTTTTACCTTACACATAGGGGGAAATATGTTAGTTAGTCTTATCATCAGCATCTTGGTTGGAGCCTTGATTGGCTGGCTGGCCGGTATGTTCATGGGCAGCTCCCACGGCTTCTGGTTCTCAGCCCTGCTGGGAATCATCGGCGGCGCGCTCGGCAACTGGCTCGCAGGACTTCTGGGCATCAGCTTCGCGGGCTTCCTGGGACAGGTGATTATCGGCGTGATCGGCACCTGCATCCTAATAGCGATTGTCCGTGCCGTCATGGGCAAGAAGTTCTAGACACTGACGAGGCAGCCTTTCTTTGGGCTGAAGGTCTAAGAAAACACTTAATACCCCGATGCTTTGCGTCGGGGTTTATTTTTTTCAGTAACCCAGATTCCGGTCATTTGTTTAAAGTGAATATAAAGGGAAATTTGAAACAGCTGCCATGAAGGCAGCAACAATGGAGACGTTATTATGGCAGAAGGCTCAGGCGGTTACACAGGATACAGGCAGGAAGGCAGCTATGAAGTGCGCTACAAGAACGGCGAGGAAGTAAGCAGACGCTGG
>JAFTEK010000016.1 GCA_017453705.1 Treponema sp. | reverse complement strand
GGAAGCCATCGTTGCCGGGAGCGTCTTTGTCCGCCTGATAAGCGCGAACAAGGACGACAAGGAAGCCCTCTACAGCGCGGTGAAAGCCAAGGCACTTGAGCTGACCGGGCAGTAAAAGCCACTGGGTCTTACCCGCCCGGAATTGCTGCCCACCTAACTGCTCGCAGTAGCGCTTTGCCTCAGACCAAGTGCACCCTGTCTCATCAACACGAAAACAGTAGTTGACCACATATCTGGCAATGCTTTTTTTTGGTCAACCTGCCACTTTTTCTTGACAATGAGTGAGATGTTGGCGATGATTAAGCAATACTAGTTGAGGACTACAGATGAAAAAGACACGTTTTTGCTTCTGCCTGCTGGCGGCTGCCGAATGAGGCTGAGCTTGAGACTGTCCTGTCCAACATCTCAACTATTAATTCCAGCCTCTCGGCGGCGGGGTCTTCATGTTCGATAAAACAATTTGTAACCGAAGAGTGGTATTGGACTTCCACGACGCTTGCAAACAGCAGTCACACTATAAGCGGTTCAAGTTCTGATTATGTAGTCGGGGCAAAAAACAGTAGCTTTGTTCTGTGGAGTAACGCCCCATCGAATGATAACTATTATATCCTTGTCGTCAAAAGCTTCTAGCCGTCCTGCCCGCCCCCTACCCCAGACGGGAGAAGGGGGTTCCCAACCATGCTGGGCGATTGCCGTCCACACCCCAAACCGAGATTATGGGCGAGCAGGATTTTAACTTTGCTCATTTGTACTTGGTGCATAACTCTTCCAGCTGCTGAAACCATTCAGTTTTTCTATGATTCCTATATACTTGCGATGGTACGTCCTTTCATCTTGCTTGTTGGACATGACATGCGGCTCGGTTTTCCTTAAATACGAAATATAATCGTCCGTTATGGCAACAAAACTGTAGGACACACTTTTTCCCCATAGAAAAAGCGGCAGGGAAACCCAAGCCGCCTTTGATTCTCCAGTTAGGGGCGGAGCTTCCCCATAAGATAAATATACAGTGACCAACAGGCGTTGTCAAGCGAATATGACTCGCCGCCCTGCCATACCTCACTGAGCCTGCATACCCGCCGTCCCCGCCGTCCCCGCCTTGCCCTGTCAGGTCAGTCAGCCTTGTCCATCGCCCCTGTGAGGGCGGCATAAAAACCGGGAAGTGCCTTCTGGATTATCAGGGGCTTGCCATCCCTGTCCAAAAAGCAGTGCGTACTGCTAGCCGTGCAGACGACCCGCCCCCCGCTCGACATCTTGTAGCCTATCTCCATCTTGACGGCGGAGCATTTGAGCACGGAGACCTCTATTTCTATCTCATCATAAAAAGTCGTGGAATGTCTGTAGTCGCAGGTAACAGACAGTACAGGCGATGCCACCCCCTCCGCTTCCATCTTGGCGTAGCCCCAGCCTATCTGATCCATAAAGAAAACCCTTGCTTCTTCCATAAAGCGGATGTAGTTGGAATGGTGGGTGATTCCCATCTTGTCTGTCTCGTAATAATTAACCCGGTGAACGTACTTTTCCATAGGGTTCAATCATAGCACAAAGCCGCCTCCGTGAATAGAAGCCCTGAACTCGCTCCACGGAAGAAAAACGTATTACCGACAGCTCTCCTTGAAGTTTCGCTGTCAGACACCTGACTGTCCGCACAGGCTTGGGCAGCTTGGAAAAAATCTTTGCTTTTTCCAAGATATAGTTGTATACTAAAGTAAGGGCAGATAAGGCAAGAAGCTTTCCGCAGGAAGTTTTCCGCGCTGCCCCACAACACATAAATAAAGGAGAAAAACAGCCTATGACAAAATCAATATCAGCGCAGGGGTTCACACTGGAAAAGGATCAGTCCGAGCTTATCAACCAGAAGCTCAAAAGGATTGACTATGCCGACAGCCTTATTGTTGACCTCATTATGAGGGTAAAGGAGGACAAGAAATACTACTTCGACACCACCGTGAACTTCCGCTGGGGGGCAAACGCCCACGTGACGAGCGATGACTATGATTTCGCCGCCGCACTCAACAAGATGATGGATATACTGGATCAGAAGGTCAAGAAAGAGAAAGACCGGGTTCAGGAAAAGAAATAAAGCCTGCTTTGGCAGTCCATAAAAACCGCCAGAACCAACAACGTTCCAACTGAAGGGCAATCTCGAAAAACGCTCAAAGCGCAATTTTTCGATGTTCCCTAAAGTGAGTTTTTAGAGATGCCCTTTTACGGCAGACCATAGCCCGCCTTAGCGCGGGCTTTTTCATAGACCGACTAAAAAAACATACCCAGGACAGGAGCTTTTTATGTCAGAAATAGTAGACAGGATACGGCGTGACTGGAAGGAAAACGACGCAAAAAGGGATGCGGGGCTTGTGACCCCGGACTGCATAGAAAGGCATGATAATATTCCCTATGGCAGCGATGCCAACTGGCAAAAGCTGGACATCTACCGCCCCAAAGAAGCAAAAGGCAAAATACCTGTAATAGTGAATGTGCATGGCGGAGCCTGGGTCTACGGAGATAAAGAGCTATACCAGTTCTATTGCATGGATTTGGCCAGAAGGGGCTTTGCACTGGTCAACTTTACCTACCGGCTCTGCCCAGAATTCCAGTTCCCTGCCCAGATTCAAGACACAGACCTGGTTTTCAGATTCGTAGCATCACATGCAAACGAATACGGCCTTGACACAGACAGGCTTTTTGCCGTCGGTGACTCAGCCGGTGCTCATCTTCTGGGACTGTATCTGTGCGCAAGGGCAAATCCAGATTACGCAAAGCTCTTCCCCTTTGAAATAGAGCATACATTGGACGTGAAAGCCGCCGCCTTGAACTGCGGGATTTACGACGTGCGCTCGCCAGAAAAAATCCCTGACAAAGACCTGACCGGGATACTCAAAGAACTACTTCCACAGGGAGGAACACGTGATGAACTGGAAATGATTTCCGTCACCCCCCATATAAGCCCTGAGCTGCCACCGTTGTACGTGATGACTTCCACGGACGACTTCCTTAAAGACCAGGCCCCGCCCCTGGTTCAAAAACTATGCGATGCGAATGTTCCCGTGACATTCCGCCTTTATGCCGCAGAGGGCAGGAAGGGCAAGCTTTACCACACCTTCCATGAAGACATAAGAAGGCAGGTCGCCATAGAATGTAATGATGATGAGTGCATGTTCTTCCACAACAATGGAAATTAGAAGCAGTTTCAAAAGTCCGGACGGGCTTTTGAAACTGGTCAAAAATCACATCAAGAATCGCAAGGGTGCGTAGCACTGGGGGCAAGCACACAATGAGATTCTTGCAAGCCAGTTTCAAAAGTGACCGACTTTTGAAACTGGCTCATTGATTTTAACTTTGTTTAATTGTATAATAGCTCTATGCCCGACAAGGACTTCACGGTTCTGGATTTACTGGACTTAAACCTGAAAGGTCACGACTCCCTAAACCTGCACTGCATCGCAGGAAGAAGCGGTTTGTCCAGGCTCATAACTGTGCCCGACATCAACCGGCCTGGTCTAGAGCTTGCCGGCTTCTATGATGCCTTTGCCTTTGAACGCCTTCAGCTCTTCGGAAGGGGAGAATACGCCTATCTTCTTAAAATGCAAAAGAACGGCAATACCGAAGGTCTCAAGAGATTCTTTGAATACGACATCCCCTGTGTAGTTTTTACCCACAACCTGACCCCTGACGGGGTTTTCCTTTATTTTGCAGAGAACTCAGGCTGCCCCGTCCTGCAGACGGACTTTGAGTCCTCCGAGTTTTCCGCAAGGCTTCTCCGAGTCTTTTCCAACGTATTCGCCCCCAAGAGGACGTTGCACGGGGTTCTTGTGGAAGTCTACGGAATAGGAATCCTTATAATGGGCGAAAGCGGGGTCGGAAAAAGTGAAACCGCCCTGGAGCTAGTGGAGCGAGGGCACCGGCTGGTCGCGGACGACATGGTTGAGCTGTCCTGCGTCAACGGAAACACACTGATAGGCAGGGGAGCCAACAAGTACATAAGCCACCACATGGAAATAAGGGGGCTGGGCATAATCAACATCTCCCAGCTCTATGGGGTTGGGGCAATCCGCGAGCAAAAAGAAGTACAGCTGGTTGTCACCCTGTCCGCCTGGGAGCAGGGCAAAATATACGACAGGCTTGGAACAGAGGCCAGCAAGGTTGACCTTCTGGGGGTCAGCGTACCTTCAATCGAACTGCCCGTAAAACCGGGGCGGAATTTGCCGATTATTATAGAGTCGGCGGCTATGAACGAGAGACTCAAGAGCATGGGCTACTTCTCGGCAAAGGAATTCGACCAAAACATACTCAAGTGGATTGAATCCGGGGACGCAAAGACGGCCTACTACAGCAGGGAGGATTTCTACTGATATGTTTTCCAATATAGGGAGCCTTGAAAAATTGCGCTTTGCGCGTTTTTATGAGGCAACTTTGAAAATAGCTAATTTTAACATTGGAGTTCTACCGTGATTGAAAAAATTCTTACAGTACGCAACAGGGCCGGCATACACGCCCGCCCGGCAGCATTGATTGCCCAGACAGCAAACAAGTTTACCTCTGAGATTATAATGGAGAAAAACACCACCACGGTGAACGCCAAGTCCATCATGGGCGTCATAACAATGGCCGCTGGCTACAACACGACGATGACGCTCAAAGTTGACGGAACAGACGAAAAGGAAGCGGCAGAAGCCATAGAAAAGCTCTTTGAGTCCAAATTCGAGGAGGACTAAGTTCCCCCATGCCCGCAGCAAAGACGGCAGCCGTAGAAGGAGAAGTCTACCTCTTCACCGGACCTGAGAACGGGGACAAGAACGATGCTGCGGACAACCTTAAGGCAGCCTCAGAAAAAAAGAACGGGGCGGTGGACTTCTACCGCTATTACGCTGGGGAAACCCGCGTCATGGACGTAATCTCCCAGCTGGAAAATGTAAGCCTTTTCTCTTCCGCCCTCTTCATCGTCCTAAAAAACGCTGAACTCATCAAGGGCAAGGATGATATAGCTCTTATTGCTTCCTATATTAAGAATTCCCAGGGAAGCCCCAACATCCTGATACTAGAATCCGATGAAAACTCCGTGGAAAAATCCCTGGAGTCACTCTTTACCCCATCACGCAAGAAGATTTTCTGGGAGATGTTCGACAGCCAGAAGCCCCAGTGGGTCATGCGTTACTTCCAGAAAAACGGCCTGCAGATAGAAATGGATGCCGTGGAACAAATCCTTGACATGGTGGAAAACAACACGGAAGCCCTCAAAGCCGAGTGTTCCCGCTTTTTCTACTGCTTTGAGAAAGGGCACAAGGTAAGCACAGAAGACGTGGACAAAATGCTCTCTCACAACAGGGAGGAGAACGCCTTTACACTTTTCGCGGCCATGTCAGACCCGACAGCCTCTCCAAAGGAGCGGCTGGAACTTTCCGTAGCTATCCTGCAGAAAATCCGCCTGTCACGTGACTCATCAGGAACAGCCCTGCTAGCGGGTCTGGCCTATTGCTTCAGGCAGCTCAGAAGCTACCAGGCCCTTCATGCAGGACAAGACACGCCCAGCGAAGCCCAGCTCAGGGCGGCGGGCTTTTCCAGCAAAACCAAGCGAACCCAGTACGCGGGAGCATCAAGGATATGGAGCACCGGCTCTGCGGCATCCATCCTCTCGCTCATAGCCTCCGTTGATATGGACATACGTTCTGGCGGGCAGGCAATGGAGGACACCAAGCTCACCATGCTGCTCTACAGCATCATCATAAAGGGCGGCCTGTACCCCGCCAAGTACGAGTAGTCCTCCATTCATGCGCGACCTCGGCAGCACACAGGGCGAGCAGCGGGAAGGTAACAAGATAGGAATGAAACGTGACAAATTCGGCAAGAGCCGCCACAAAAAGCATCATGGGCAACATGAACGCAATTGCAAGACAGCGGTATAAGTCTTTTTCACTGCAATTGAGCAGTTCCACAAAGGGAATGACCAAGAAGATTTCACTATAGGGGCGGACGATGCCGGGCAAGAGCAGACAGGCCAGCACCAGCAGCAGGTACTCCACCCAGCGTTTCTTTGTCAGTAAAAAGAGAACCGCGCTCAAGAACAGGTAAAGCACAAGGGCAGCGGCGTTCACCACTGAAAAAAGAGTCTCGGACGGCTCCCCGCCCGAAAGCGAAAGGAGATCCCAGACCTGCCTCTTTAGGGCAAGGTTGTGATGGTCTTTAAAGGAACTTGTGAAACGCCCGATGCTCTTTACCATATTGACAAGCTCATAGGCTCCAGCGTCAAAAAAAGACAGCATAAAGATGAACGCTATGGCGGAGACAAAAAGCAAAAAAGCGCAGTCCTTCCATCGTTTTTGTTTTACAAGAAGCATCACAAAGGCAACAGGATAAAGCTTGGTTCCTACCGCAACAAGAAGGGCAAGGAGCCCCAACGCCCGGACAAAGGCATTGTCAGACCGGCTTGCCAGGCAAAAACAAAACGCAGCACAAAATGAGATGCTGACAATATTCCCCCGCATAAGTGAATACATAAAGGGGGCGGAACAGCATAGGGAAATCGTGACAAGAAGCTTATTGAGACGGTCTCCTTCCGTAGCGCACCAGCAAAGCAGACAAAAAGGAACAAAAGAGAGCAGACAGTACAACAGTGCCAGATAGCTTCCGTACTGTGAATAAGCCAGCATAGTCCAGTCCCCGGAAAGAAAATCCGCGGGAACCATCGATGACAAGATGCGATAAAAGATGGCCGCCAGAGGAGGATACATCCCCAAGTGCTGAGTCTGACCGCCAAGCACGGAGACATACAAATCCCAGAGAGTCGCTGTATTCAGGAAAAAACCCGTGTCACCAGGATGCCTGACATACAGGAGCTGCTGTACTGCAAAACAGATAATGAAAAGAGCAAAAAGAACAAGATGCAGCTCTTTCCCGCTAGCAAAAGCCCTGCCCCGGTTCCAAAGAGTTTTAGCATTACAAAGGATATAGGCTATAGAAAAAGACAGGGCTATCTGAACAGCAGAATACCGTATGATAAGACGATGCCATTTGACAGGATCACGCAGCTGGCGGTGCATAAGGTGCTGGGCAGCGGCAATAACCAGCAGCCTCACCGCCGGAATCAAAAGAACAAGTGAAACAAGGGGGATGATGAAGCAGAACAGGAAAACAAGCTTCCTGTGCTTAAAATCAATTCTTGGCATGAAAGCAGTATATCACAAAACTGCAAAACATACGAGGCAGTTTCAAAAGTCTCAGGCAATTGTGCTGCTTGTAGCACGGTGTTGCAAGAAGCACAATGCCGTGGACTCTTTGAAACAGGCTCATACTACTTTCGGGTCAACTTTTACGGCAACCTGCGAATCTCAAAAGACTCCATAACAACATCGATATCTGATGGATTTGATATCGGAATCTCAAGGGCTTCCACATCATGCGAAAGCTCTATACGGACTTTTATAAGGCTTTCAGACTTATCAATGTAAAATGGGTGCGACTTGTCAGAACCAAAGTCCGAGTAAACATCAACATCTGTACCGGACAGCCCCTT
>JAFTEK010000109.1 GCA_017453705.1 Treponema sp. | reverse complement strand
CGTAAAGAAGATTCAGTCCATCGACGTAAAGAAGATAAGCGACCCGGCAGTCCTGCAGGAATACATCACGACGATAAACACCCTTGTCAATGACACAAAGGCTCTGGGAGACAGCGCGAAGGCCCTCAAGGACGAGGTGCTTGCGGACGCGAACGGCGTGAAGGACACGACGGAGTCCATAACAAACGCGGTCAAAGCCGACAAAGACATGCTCAAAGCAAGGCTCACCGCCATTGTTGACACGGTTAAGAACGCCAGGCTCCTGCTGAATGACGCACTGGAGACGGTGGCATACAGTATGCTGGGCGACTATTATCCATACCTCAAGAAAGGCATAGCCTACGCAGAACAGATAAAACAGAACAGCATGGTACAGACTGCGGAAGCGGAACTTGCCAAAAACAAGGAGGCATCGGCCAAGAAGAAGGAAGGCTCAAACCGCCTTGCAGGAACCACTTTCTGGTTCGGGGACAACAGCCCGTCATTCCTTATAGAGAGGGCATTTGTCTCAGGACAAGGCTTTGACGCGACGATAGAAGAGCTTACCAATGACCAGAACGTCAGGAACAAAACCACAAAGGTCAAAGGAAACTTCGCATACGCAGGGATAAGCCATACCGGGGATTTCGTGCTGGACACAAGGACTGCGAGTACCGCTCCCCTGCTCCAGGCCAACTACACCGGTGACGGAATGAAGGCACTCTTTGACGGAGCTAAAGTAGCGCTCAAAAGCGGAGTACCATCACTGGAAGGCCTTGCCAAAATATCCCTCAACGCGGCGGCAGGCTCCGGCTTTTTGAGCGCGGGCGGCTCCGTGGACCTGACCCCGATAAAGATGACGACGGACGGCTTTGCAAGCGAGATAATAAGCAAATACTATAAGGAAGCCCTGGATGCCATAAAGACCCTTCTCGTGGGGTTCAACCTGGACTTCTCGGAGCTTGAGGGAATGAACCTGCAGCTGCTAGGGGACTTCGCGGACAAGTTCACGGAGTCGCTGACGGCAATTGTCAAAGGAATAGGCAACGAGGCCAAGGACAAGGCACTTGCCCGGCTGAACGAGGAGATAAACAATTCGTCCAACGCCTATTTCAACAAGGCAAAGGAATTCCTGGGGATACAGGAAGGCATAGACCTTGCCAACACCGACATTGACTCCATGCAGAAGCTGCTGGATGCCAAGAAGCAGGAGATGCAAGACCGCATAACCGAGCTTGGCAAGGGCAAGCTTCAGGAGGCGCTGGAAGACAAGCTCGGCGACAGCGAGGCTGCAAGCGGCATAACGAATGCGGCGGGGGACGCGGCGAACAAGCTGTTCGACAAGATAAAGGGCGCTAGCAAAAAGAAGGGGGACGAGTAGCAGACACACCCGCCTACATCAGTGCGCGCACTATGCAAGCACGTGCACTGCACAAGCACCCCGCCCGCCCACATCAGTACGTGCCCTACATCAGCGGGGAGAAAAGCCTGCAAAAGGACCAGAAGGCACGGACAAAGATAGGCTGCCTGTCAAAGTATTCCTTGTTTACAGCCTGTGAGTGCTGCATGTCCCGCTCGATAATAGCATCGCAGCGGGATGTGAAACGCTCATCATAGAAAAGAACATTCTCCTCGAAATGAAGGGAAAAACTTCGGGTGTCTATGTTTGTCGTTCCTATTGAGGATATCTTCCCATCCACGCTTATCATCTTGGAGTGGATGAATCCCGGATAAATATAGAACCGTATGCCGAATGCGCACATCTCCCTGGCAAAGTCCGAAGAAGCAGCCTTCATAAAGAACTTGTCCCAGTCACCGGGGATAACTATGCTGATTTTAACGCCGGAATATGAGGCTATCTTGAGGGCATTCTGAAACTCCTCGTCCGGGGTAAAATAGGGAGTCTCTATATAGACATTCTTCTTGGCCCCCATTATCATCCGGATAAAGGCATCCTCTATGTTGGCCTTTTTACTACCACAGGGGTCATTGGTTATGACCTGCGTGGCTATCCGCCCCTCCGAAAACACGTCCACCAGGGAATTTTCCCCTCCCCTTTCAGGATTGTCCAGTATCTTCCCTGCCAAAGAAGGCGGGAAATAACTCAGCATTGATTCTATGGTCTTAGGCCGGTTGACCCACGCCTCCTGGGAATACCAGTCACCAAGGAAATTGGACTGAATGGCAAGGACGCAGGAGCCTTCGAGCTTTACCATCGTGTCGCGCCAGTTGAGCCTTCTCCTTGGGTTCCAGTTGGCATACTCATCCCCTATGTTCATCCCCCCTATGTATGCCTTGCGACTGTCTATTATCACCGCCTTGCGATGGTTCCTATAGTTGAGCGTCAAAGGCAGCCCTACACGAACAAGAAAGAAGGGATGGCTCTTTCCTCCTGCCACATCCAACCGGCGAAAAAAGCGTACCCTGGTCAAAAAACATCCGAAATCATCATAAAGCAGCTTGACATCCACCCCCTCCCTGGCCTTACGACAGAGAATTTCCATAACCTTGTTCCCTATCTGATCCTGCCTGTAGATAAAGAACTCCATGTTAATGCTGTGTTGTGCCTTCTCAAGCTCCTGGCACAAATCATCAAAGAAGGCCGCTCCATAAGTGAAAAGCTCAGGACTTTCAGCATAGGTTAAAAGACTGTTTCCTTCCATGAGGTTCATTCCGACCAAAGGAACAAAAGCCTTTATGACATGGTTGGGAAGGGATGACTTTCTCTGCAACAGAAGCGTCTTTTGCCTGTCACGCATGGGCGCGGAAAAACGGTCTGCAATCTCATTCAAATCCCTTATGCGCCTGGTGGCAGCAAAAATATGGCCGCTGAACAGTATATAAAGCACCATACCTACGCCCGTCGGCATGAATACCAGAATAAGAATCCATACAAAACGGCGGCGCGACTCCTTTCTTTCAAAGAAGAGGACAAATATGAGAAAAAGCAAGTTGCATGCTGCTGTCAGGTTGTGAACCCATAGCGGTATGTCCCAATGCAGCAGTGAAAAATCAGGCATATATTCTTTTAGAAAATATCGGAAAAAGCAGGAACGGTCTACAGCAAAGCTATGGCTAGCATCCGTCAGCTATAAAGTCCAGGAAACGACAAAAAAAGGCCACCGGTTTTACCCGGCGGCCTGTCAGCGCATTGCTTTTACCAGCTCTTATGAGTTGGCGGCGGCATCACCCTCAATCTTGTCGTAACCGACCTTGCCCGTCAAGGGATTGGTCAGCCAAGGAGCATCGATTTTCTCACAGATGTTCTTCTCTTCATCCAAATCATCAGGATTCTTAGCAAAGAACTTACACCGGTCAATCCTCGGCCTGAAATTCACTGTCTCGCCAAGTTTGAAACCTTCCTTCGCAGCAGCCTGTACGCGTGCAACGATGTTCTGTCCCTTAGTGGCAAGGAAAAGGTGCGTTTCAGCTCCCAAAGGCTCCTTGTTTGTAATCTTCATCTGCATATTGTTCTCTGCAGCTGGAGACTCTTGATACTCAAGATCCTCTGGTCTTACTCCGAAATAGATTTCCTTTCCAACGTAGGCCTTCAGCTTTTCCTGCTGATCAGCATTCGGGGTTATCGAGAATGATCCCTCGTCCACGACAATCTTATCGCCTACCTTTTTGACAGTAACAGTCAGGAAGTTCATTGGCGGTGATCCGATGAATCCAGCCACGAACTTGTTAATCGGGTGGTTGTACAGATAGAGAGGTTCTCCAATCTGCTGAACATGCCCATCTTTCATAACGACAATCTTTGTTCCCATCGTCATGG
>JAFTEK010000108.1 GCA_017453705.1 Treponema sp. | reverse complement strand
GGGCTGGCCGTCCTTGCCGCCTTCAGCTGGATGAAAGAAAGGAACATCCGCGTCCTTGACTGGCTTTCATCCCAGCTGGCATTATTCAGGCTGGCCACATACTGGCTTTTGCTCCTGATGATTATCTTCTCGCTGGACATAGGCGGCAAGGAATTCATTTACTTCCAGTTCTAAAGGAAAAAAGCCATGAAAACAGCACGTATCTTTTTCAAGCTCCTGTACAAGGGCATCCTCGTACTTCTCCCCCTCATTGCCCTGCTGTTCTACCTGAAATTCTGCCAGCTCGCCTACAGCGACGACGAGGTTCCCTACTACAACTGGGTCAGGCAGCTCAAGGGCAGGGAATTTGACACTGTAATACTTGGCGATTCCACCGCCAACGCAGCATTCCTGCCCAACATACTGGGTGAAAACGTCGTTAACCTTGCACTTGGGGGCACAAGCCCGGTGGAAAACTTCTATATATTCCAAAACTACCTCAGGCACAACAAAAAGCCAAGTGTCTGCTACATCTCCTATGATGATGAGCACTTCAGCGATATCCCCTGCTTTTACACAAGGGTTTTGTACAGCCACATACTGACATTTGGTCAGCAGGCTGAGATTTTCAGACAGGCAAGGCAGCTCGATGACAAAGACATCCTTGTGGACGGCTGGAAAAAGAAATGGGTCAGCCATTGCATCTATTCGCCCACGGTGTACCTGCCCGCGCTCACAGCCAGCAGCATCGGCGACAGGCTTAGGAGGAACCGGCACCTTTATCATAACGCACAGATACATTTGGGAAGCTATATATCCCGTGAGAACGGGGAGAACTGGAACCAGCAAGCCTACATAAAAGAGGATTTCACCGTAAGCGACATGTGCGCCTACTATTACGAAAAGCTGCTGGAACTATGCAGGCAGGAGAACATCACCGTAAGGCTGGTCAAGCTCCCTGTAAGCCCCCCTGTCAGCTACAGCCCAGAATATGTCAGCAATCTCGAAAGCTTTCGTGAGTCCATAAAGTCAAGATATCCGGAGGCAAGCCAGGACTGGATACAGGAGGGCTTTGACCAGCATCACTTCTTCGACGACAACCACATGAACCTGCCCGGCGCGACAAAGTTCTCCATCCTTATAAGGCAGAAGTACCCGGAGGACTTCTCGGACGCGGCAAAGGGGGAGACGACTATGGAAGGCATCGCGGACTACATGGAAATCACCAGCTCACAGGAGCTAAAGGAATACCTAGGGAAACGCTGATTAATATAGGAGACATTAATCAGCGTTTCCCGTCAAAGTTTCGTAACTCTTTGTGTTACGAAACTTTGCGAATTTCGGAGTTAACACTGAATAATCCGCATTCGGATTATTCAGTGTTTCCCTGGGACAGCTCAGGTAGCCGGGCTGCCTCAAAAAAGTGACCGGCTTTTAAAACTGTCTCAGCCTATTGTATGTCGTTGAGCTGGTAAGGCGTGGTCTGGTAGACGTAGTAGTTGAGCCAGTTGGTGTAAAAGAGGTGGGCGGTGCTGCGCCAGCACGAGAACACAGGCTTGGTCGGGTTGTCATCCGTGAAGTAGTTCTCCGGTATGCGGATATCCAGCCCCTTCTTCTTGTCACGGCTATATTCCTTGGCAAGGGTGTCAACATCGTATTCAAGATGCCCCATCATAAAGACCGAGCGGCAGTCCTTGGACTTGGCAATAGTCATCCCGGTGACAGGGGAGTTTGCAAGCAGCTCCAGGTCGGGGTTCTTGAGTATGTCCTCGCTTTCCACCCTGGTATAGCGGGATGTGGGAACAGGGAAGAAGTCATCAAAGCCCCTGAGCAGGGGATCCCTGGGTCTTATGAGCTTGTTGTAGTATATGCCGGAATACTTTTCCCTGACGACGTGCTTTTGTATGCCGTAAAAGTGGTACAGGGCGGCCATAGCCCCCCAGCAGATGTACAAAGAGCAGAACACGTTCTTTTTGGCATAGTCCATAAGGCGGCAGATTTCCTCCCAGTAGTCCACGTCCTCGAACGGCAGCTGCTCCACCGGCGCACCGGTGACTATCATGCCGTCGAATTTGCTGTTGTACACCTCCTTGGACGAGATGTAGAAGCGTTTCATGTATTCCCTGGGTGTAGTCTTGGAGACGTGGCCGGAAATCCGCACAAGGGAGATGTCCGTCTGCAAAGGAGTGTTGGACAGGAGCCTCATTATCTGGGTCTCCGTCACCTCCTTCGTGGGCATAAGGTTCACTATAGCTATCTTGAGGGGGCGGATGTCCTGCATCGCCGCCCTGCTCTCCGACATGACAAAGATGTTCTCTTTTTCGAGCGTGGAGAATGCGGGCAGGGCTGAGTCAATCTTTATAGGCATAGCGGGGGGAATTATAGCATAAAAAAGTAAACTATGCTATACTTTTCCAATATGTCAGACAATCGCAAGGCAGCCCTTAAGAAGCTCAAAAAGCTGGTTATTGAACCAAAGGAAGAAGTCTCTGACTACAGGGACAGGTTTGATGAGACCCTGTGCGAGGTCTTCCTGCCCAACAATGTTCAGCGGCTGGAACACGACTACGGGGGCATCCCCAGTGACATTCTCATCCCTGAGCTTTCATCGGTGGAGAAAGTGATTTTTTACGTCCACGGAGGCTCCTTCTGCGCAGGAAGCAGGGCGAGCTACAGGACATTCTGCGCTTCCCTTGCAAACAGCTGTTCCTGCCGCCTGGTACTGCCGGAGTTCCGGCTGGCCCCCAAGCACCCCTTCCCAGCTGCGATTGACGATGTTCTTACTGTCTACCGGGCCTTGCACGGAGAGCTGGAGGCAGCCCGCTCAACAGGGGCAGACGGCAACATCGTACTGGCGGCGGACAGCTCCGGCGCAAGCATCGCTCTCGCCCTACTCCAAAAGCTGGAGGAAGCCGAACGCAAGGACGTGACCCAGCTCCTGCTCTTTTCCCCCTGGCTGGACTTCTCGACAGACAGCGAGATAATCTCCGGCCACAAGATTCACGATGATATTATATCCGGTGACAAGCTGCACCGGGCTGTGGACGTGTACACTTATGCGTCCAACTTCACGAACCCCCTGGTATCACCCCTCTGTGCCCTGCCTGAGGACTTGAAGGGTTTTCCCCCTGTATACATACAGATGGGCGGCAAGGAAGTTATGACCAGGCAGGCGGTGGAATTCAAGAACCTGGCCCGCGAAGCCGGTGTGGAATGCACGCTGGATCTATGGCCTGACATGATGTTCATGTTCCAGATGGCGGAAGAATACCTTAACGACTCCCACCTTGCTATGGAAAAGATAGGAAAGATTGTCAGCGGAAAGTCAAGCATCAACTACGAGGACGATGCCACAAGAAAGGAACGGGAGGATATCCTCCGCAAAAACAACATTGGGCAGTAGCACAGCCACGGCATTACAGCGGACAGCCTTCAGCCTTCAAACCATCATTCGCCTGAGGAAGGACGCTGGTAGCCGTCTATCCAGTGTTTGAGCGGGAGCGTCCAGTCCCCTGTTCCTTCCCCGGCCTTCATAAGGCTTTCAAACATCGAAAGGATATGTGCCATAATCGCTTCCTTGTCCTCCGGGGCTATGTCTTCCACGCCGTCCATCAGGCTGCCTATGCAAAAGCCCGCGATGTCCGCGGTGACTATATCCGGGGCAATCCTGCACATCATGTACAGGGCGGCAGGCAGGCAGTTGACCGAGTGCTGCTTGAGGTACAGCACGGAGCGGCCTATGGCAAGCCCCTCTTCTTTTAGCTCGGAAAGCCATGCCTGTCTCTCGTCTTCCGTGAAGTCCTCTTCCGTAAAGAGCTTCTTGTAAAATGAGTATGTCAGC
>JAFTEK010000107.1 GCA_017453705.1 Treponema sp. | reverse complement strand
GGTTGCTGTTCGGAAAACTGAAGTTTCCGAACAGCTCTAATCTGGATTTTCTGATTTGTCCTTATACCCTCACTATTCTTGTGACGTTTCCTTTTTTTACAAGCTGCTCGATAATGTCAGCAGTGTCGGCCTTGATTTCCGCAATGATTTCTTCAGCCGTCATATTGATATGGCGGAGTGAATTGTACTCACGGAGTTTTCTGATGTCCTCAACATCAAAACGAGGGGAAAGAACGGGAGCTTTTCCCTCGACTCTATCAACTGCCATTCTCGTCCTCCCTCTCCGACTGGAATACCTCCGGTGAATAAATCAAAATGTCTTTATAGCCTTCGGTCGTTGTCAGAATCTTTATTCCTTTGATTGTATCATAATTTACGATATGCTTGAAGTTCCATGAAATAATGACATCACAATTGCTAATGACCGCTGCGGCTATATGCTGGCAATCGTCAAAGCTCTTTTTCTTCAAGATACCGAAATCTATCATCTGTTCGGCGAAAGCAAACACCTCATGTGTGACATCGACCAACTTGTAATCGATCTCATCAAGATGAGAAAGCAAAAGTGCACGCTTCTGGCTGTCAGAACATTTTGAAAGCTCTCGAATAACCACATCTGATATATAGATATCATATTTCCCGCTTTTAAATGTATCCCACACATTGCGGGTTATCTGCATCTGCTCAGGGGCATCCTTCTGCTCAAGATAACTGATTACAGAGGTATCGAGATAGACTTTTGTTTTATTCAAAGCTACCTGCATACTACCCGAACAGCCGCCTGCATTCCAGATAGAAGCGTTTCTCGCTCGCCTCGCCCATAGAGAAGCTCTTGCGGGGAAGGGGGCCGCGCCCGGCGATTGTCGCGAAGAAGGAGTCCTTGGCGATGGGGGGCAGCATGATGGAGACCGCACCCGGCTCTCCGCCCAGACGGAACACCTCGTCCGCGCCGTGTATGTAGTCCAACTCCAAGTCGTTCTTGCCGGAAAGGTAGTCGTCCAGCGCGGGCTGCAAACGGCTAACCGCCAGCTCCGTTATGCCAGTCCCCAGCAGGGTAAAGTGCTGCCTGCCGTCCTTGCCTATGTAGACGAATCCGAACGAGGCCTTGGAGGCCTTGACCGCCGCCTCAAGAGCGGCAGAATCGGCGACATCCCGGTGGCTGCCGCCCAATGCCTTTTCAAGATTCGCGATGAGGCCGTCGGGGTTCACCTCGTCGCCAAGGACAACCCGGTGAATCGGCTCGAAAGTAAGCCCGCTGTCATAGATGTTCACGATTTCCACAAGGGCATAGCGCACGGGGCAGTTCTCAAACTCAGCCCCGCTCAGCCCGCTCTTCGCCTTGTACTCGTCCCAGACCGCCTTGGCTGTGGCGAGCGAGTGATTGCCGTCGCCCACCGCGAAGAGGAAGACGCTGCCGTCGTCAGAACATCCGGCTTCCTTGAGCGCGGACAGGGCTTTGTGCAGGTGAGAGAGGGCTTTTTCCCCCTTGACCGCCCAGCCCGTGATGTGTCCGGATGCGAGCATAAGGTCGCCATCGTATAACGGCACGCCGCCGCCTGTTGTACCGCCTTTCGCAGCAGCATCGGATTTGACCAGTTCACCAGTTCCTTCGACAAGCAAGCGCGAGGGGTCGTCCACAAGCAGCATGATGTGGGGGCTTTCAAGCGGTGCACCAGTGCGTATCTCCTTGCGCGGGGGAATCCTCTCCGGGATGGTCGCCTCGGTCGCCCGGATGAGGGCACGGCTGCCCGGCTTCCACTCGTAGTCCTCCAAATCGACTGCGATGACAAGCCCGTGCCTGACCCTGCCGAACGCCGTCGTCCGCTCCACGTAGACGGCCTCGGTCTCGGGCGCATCAAAGACCCCGCCCGCAAGGTAGGCGGCCATCGTCTTTTTTATGCGGGCAATCCTCTCTGCCTTGTCCGGGCGAGACAGGTAGACCTCCGGCAGAATGAGGTTCAGCGTGGAGGGTTTGCCCCCGGCGGCGACTTCCGCCCGCTTCCAGTAGCCCTCGTCCTGGGTGTACTGGTCGCAGGCAATGACAGACCAGCTGCCCAGATTCCTGTCCTTGGGGAGCAGGATTTCGGGCAGGCTCAGGCCGAATTCATCGAATTCTTCCATATAATATGCTTCTTCCGTGAGTTTTATAGGAGTTACCCCAGAAAAACGCGCAAAGTGCAGTTTTTCAAGGTTTTATTCCGCTACTTCTTCCAGGGTTCCTTGCGGATAATCGTCTCGTTGCGGTCTGCGCCCACGGAGATGATGTCCACGCTGGTTCCCGTGAAAGCTTCTATATAATCTATGTACTTCTTGGCGTTCTCGGGCAGCTTGTCGTAGCTCTTGCAGTCCTTGAGCTCGGCCTTCCAGCCCTTGAACTTCTCCAGCACGGGCTTGGCCTTGTTCAGCTTCTCCACGCTGGCGGGGAAGTCGGTCACAATCTTGCCGTCAATGTCGTATGCGACACAGGCTTCTATCTGATCCATCGCGTCGTAGATGTCGATGTGGGTCAGCACGAGGCCGTCGATTGAGTTGACCCGGCAGGCATAGCGGAGGGCAACCAGATCCAAGTAGCCGCAGCGGCGTGCCCGCCCGGTGGTGACGCCGTACTCGTTGCCCGTGTCGCGCACGTACTTGCACAGCTCGCTTTCCGCAGCATCCGCCTCGTTGAACTCGGAGGGCATGGGACCGTTGCCCACGCGGGTCTCGTAAGCCTTGAACACGCCCATAACCTTGTCTATGTCGTGCGGGCCGATTCCGCAGCCTGTCGCAGCCCCTGCCGCACAACTAGCCCCGGAAGAAACGTAGGGGTAGGTTCCGCTGTCTATGTCCAGCATCGCGCCCTGCGCTCCCTCAAAGAGGATGTTGTCCTCACGGAAAGCCCACATCCGCTCGGTCAGGTCAACCCTCATCGCAAGCAGCCTGTCCTTGTATTTGTCCAGATATTCCTTGTCCTCGCCGTCATATTCGGCCATCTTCTCCGCCCAGTCCAGGTCGGCAAGGCGCAGTCCGTCTCGCTGTGCCTTCTCGGAGTAGGCGATTCCTATTCCCCGCCCGGTCGTGCCTATCGGCCTCTTGCGCTGGGCATCGCGCTCCTTGTCCATCCGCCGGTAGCGGGGCAGGATAATCTGCGTCCTGTCGGATATGAACACGCGGCCTTCCCAGTTGATTCCGTTGTCTTTGAGCATCTGGAGCTCATCGAAGAAAGCCTCTGGATCCAGCACCATGCCCGCGCCAAGGAACACCGTCTTGTTGGAGTACAGTATGCCGCTCGGCACCTGGTGGAGGGCGATTTTCTTTCCGTCCACGACAATCGTGTGCCCCGCATTGGGCCCGCCCGCATAACGGACGACGTGCTTTGCATCTTGGGCCAGGTAGTCCACGATTTTTCCCTTACCTTCATCACCCCACTGGGCACCGATAATAACGACCTTCATCAGAATCTCCTGTAATATAGAAGTCAATCAGACCCCTTTACTATAACACAAAGTATGAAATGATTCTATAGGTAGTTCGTTAGCTTGTGCCTCTGTCAGCGATGCGGACAACCAGGGGGCTGACAGATGACAATCAGAATGGCTGAAAGTCTCCTGCCCGGGTGCCTTCAAAACTCGAATTTTGAAAACTACAATTCCTGCTTCGAACTTGTTATAAACGCTTTTTCCGTGTAAAATGGACAGAAATGGCAACAAAGGACAGCAAAAAAGATTCTTCCCCCGCCACTAGCCGCAGAAGAAGGATTTTCGACATAATACAGATAGGACAGGTAAACGACCTTCCGTCCAGAGCGTTCGACTTTTTCATCATATTGATGATACTTCTTAACATCGCAGTCTTGTTCATGCGAACGTTTGAAAGCCTGAACTCTTACGAAACGCTGTTTGTCGCTTTAGAAATCTTCACAACCGCTGTCTTTATCGTGGAATACATACTCCGAATTTGGACGGCAGACTTCCTGTACCCGGATGAAGGCCCCGTCAGCTCGCGAATTCGCTTTATCAAAAGCTTTTATGGAATTGTAGACCTTCTGACCATACTGCCCATGTTCTTCCTGAACGGATTTGTCGCATTCAGGATGCTCAGGGTGGTGCGAATCCTCCGCCTGTTCAGGATAAACGCATACTACGATTCATTCGCCGTCATTCGAGATGTAATCGTAAAAAAGAAGAACCAGCTCACATCATCTCTTTTCATCATCTTCATACTGATGATGGCATCTTCCCTCTGCATTTACAGCACCGAGCACGAAGCCCAGCCAGAAGCATTCGGCAACGCATTCTCCGGCCTATGGTGGAGCATCGCAACACTGCTGACAATAGGCTACGGTGACATATACCCCATAACGGCAATAGGCAGGCTCATGGGAGGTATAACGGCAATCCTTGGAGTCCTGACTGTCGCCATACCCACCGGTATCATATCAGCAGGATTTGTGGAAGAGTACACCAATGTTTCCAACCCTTTTAATGACCGCTCACTCAAACTGGAAGAAATCATCGTCAACTTGGACAGCTCCTGGATTGGCAAGAAAGTTTCCAAGATAGAACGAGACTCTGATATCCGCATCCTGCTTGTATATCGTGACGGAAGAAGGAGCTATGCCAAAGCCAGCGACATAATCCGCCTGAATGATGTGCTGGTGTTCGAGAGGAGCGACGAAATAGAGGACAAGCTGTAGACGTGAATACTACTGAGACAGCCGCCCTAACGACTGGGCAGCCCCGGTTTCCAGGGATTGCCTTGGAGCTTCCGGAAGAGCTTCATGCTCGCGTTCTCATGGACGCAGACAAATTCACAGCCTTCAATGTCGAACGAGTCCGCTTGTGCCTGCCCGTCAGAAATAAGCTGTCCGTATCCGTGGTCAAAAGTGTGCAGGTAGTAGTCAAATGACATATCCATCTTCTGCCCTGGGGCAGACATATAATTGACAGTGACATTCCCGGTTTCCATAAACAGCAACCTGGGCTTAAAGAAAAAGATGCTCTCGTCATCAGAAAGCTCGTCATTTATATACTGGTACATCTCAACAGCTTCCTTCGTGTAGCTGCCATTGGCAAGATACCTTCCTGACATACAGTTGCGGGCATCGGCAACAAGGCAGACCGACAAGGAGCTGGCACAGAACAGGGCGGCGAGAAGCACGTAGGACTGCCAGGTAAACACGAACATAGGCCGGGAAGAACGTGCATCACCGCTGAATTCTTCTACGCCCACCAACAGCTCAACTGCCCTGCCTGCAAAAAACATCAGGACAGGCAGCGCAGATGCAACATAGCGGATGCCCTGGTCAGTCGGCCAAATTATATACAAGCCCATAATACCCAGAAAGTATACGAGAAGAACACCATCTTGACGTGCAAACTTTACCATTGCCCAAGCTATAGCAGTGAAGATGGCAAACCATATAAAACGCGGGTAAAAAAAGTAGGAGATTACTTTGAAATAATAAAGGCAGTTTGTCATGACAGTGACAGGACTCAGGGAACGGAAGATATCGGTCTGCTTCCTCTCCGGACAGGCAAGAAGAACATCGTTCACAAAAAAACTCAATGCAAAAAAGACTATATACGGCAGAATATGAATCAGTATATTGCGGAAGTCCACGCCGCCCTTTTTTACATGGGAGAGCCTTCCTGCCAGATGAAGGACCTGCATGGCCGCAAGGGTACAGGGAAGCACGATACCGCTGTCACGGCATATATAGGCACAGAATGAAAAAAAGCCTATGGCAAATGAATACAGTGTTTTTCTTCTACCGCTTGTATCGTCCATAAAGAACTGTGACATCAAGTACAGGCTGATAAACGTAAACAACAGGTTGGAAACATCAGAGAGGATACAGTCCAAAAGCTTGTAAAAACAGGGGCTGAACGCAAAAAGGAAAGCCAATGTCACTGCGGTAAGACGCTTAAGCCTCTTGTCACAAAACAAAAAGAATATAGAAACAAAGGCCGCATACAGGACTACGCTTATCATTTTAAATGCAAAAAGATTCAAGCCAAAAACTTTGTATACAGCCGCAATCAACAGGGGAAAGCCGTGCGGATAGATGAAAAAGATGCCGTTTCCTATATGCTCCGTTGCATAAGTGCCGTCCGCAATGGAAACCCCCTGTAAAATGTACTCCGCAAAATCATCCCCCCAGTCGTGCCCGCTCGTTATGTATGCAAAGCCGCCCAAGAACGCCAGCAGGAAGAATACAGCCGCAATAAAAAAGCTGCCTGTCCGTCTTTCGTTTATAGAAGCGGTCATATCCGCAAGGCTTTTGAACCTGATTGCATAGCGGAAGAGTGCGGCTATTATAGAAGAAAAAAGGATGACACAAACGGCAACCGTTGACAATTCCCTATGCCAGTGCTCGTGGTTCAACGCCCTGCCCTTCAGCCTTTCGCCGGCAGAAATGAAAAGAGCTTGCACAGGCGGCAGCAGGAAAAAGAGGGCAAAGAAAATGACCGCCCCACAGACCGCAAAAGCTAATCTTTTGCCACGCTTATCATCAAACATAATGCTCATACTGCCTTCTTTTTTTATAGATATCCTTTATCAGTGTATCGCACAAGCTTTTCTGTTGTCAACCCTAGCTTTTTTTCTGTTTTTCTGCTAGCATAAAGCAATCAGGGTTAAAGAATGAACAAGTACGTGAAGATAATGCGTCCAGACCACTGGATTAAGCAGCTTTTTATAGTGCCGGGAAGCGTGGCCGCCCTGCTGCTGACACATACAGGCGCAAACATCCTGAATTCAGATGAAGGCAAAAGCCTCCTGTGCAGGTTCGTCATGGGCTTCATCTCCACCTGTCTTGTCGCATCCGCCAACTACAGCATCAATGAATGGCTAGACGCGGAATTCGACCGCTTTCATCCGACAAAGAAAAACAGACCTGCGGTAACAGCCGGGCTAAAAGGAAGCATCGTGTGGGCTTTATGGGGCATACTATCCGTTTTAGGTTTATGCACAGGCTTTTTAGTAGGGCGGATGTTCCTTATATCCGTAGCTTTTCTATGGTTTATGGGCTTGCTCTACAACGTCAAGCCTGTCAGAACCAAGGACATCCCCATCCTTGATGTCCTTTCAGAATCTGTCAACAATGCAATACGCCTGCTTTTAGGCTGGTTCATCATCTCAGCCAACACCCTGCCCCCGGTAAGTATCATACTGGGCTACTGGATGTGCGGTGCATTCCTTATGGCAACAAAACGATTCGCCGAGTTCCGCATGATAGGAGACGCAAAGCTTGCCAAGCTTTACAGGAAGTCATTCGCCTATTACACAGAAAAATCCCTGCTCATAAGTGCCTTTTTCTATGCCCTATGCTCGGTTTTCTTCACCGGTATCTTCCTGCTCAAGTACAGGATAGAGCTGATTCTTTTTATTCCTGCCTTCATGGGCTTGTTCTGCTATTACTTTTACCTTGCGTTCAAAGAAGACTCCGCAGTGCAAAAGCCGGAAAAACTATATCACGAGAAAAAGCTGATGGCTTATGTCTTTGCCCTTATAGTGCTTTTTATCGTGCTGATGATAGTTCCGATTCCTTGGTTGCACTGGTTCATCACTGATGAGTTAATTACAATAGGGGGGGGAGCATAGCTTGCAGACTGTATATGCGTTTGACTTTGACGGGACGCTCACGACAAAAGACACTTTCTTTGCCTTCCTGCTTTATTCTGTGGGGTATGTGAAATTTGCCCTTTATCTCCTGCTTTTGATTCCGTCAGTCATCGCGATGCTCTTGCACAGGATAAGCCTGCAAGAGACCAAGGAGAGACTTTTTGCCAGATGCTTCAAGGGCATGACAGCCCAAGAATTCAACACAAGATGCCGGGCTTTTGCACAGGCCAACAAGAGCCTGTTGCGGGAAGGCGGACTCAACTGCATACAGGAAGCCAGCCAAAAAAGCCCCGTCCTCATAGTCAGCGCAAGCATAAAAAATTACATCGTGGAATTCATGGACGGACACAAAGTGCAGGTGCAAGCTACTGTTCCTGAGATTGACTCTGGCGGTCATCTGACAGGCCGCTTTGTCGGAGCCAACTGTAAAGGACAGGAGAAAGTCCGCAGGATACAGAGCCTTTTTCCCGACAGAGAAAATTACCGTCTTGTAGCCTATGGGGATAGCTCAGGTGACAGCCAGATGCTGGCTTTTGCGGACGAGTCCCACTGGAAACCTTTTCGCTGAGGCTGGCAGGAAACCAAACGCTAGCACTGGCTGTCCGTACTGCCGTATCCGTCTGCTCAAGACTATCAGAAACTCCAGCACTGCCGTGCCTGTCCGCCCCCCTTTACCTTCCTATGTTTTTGTCGTAATATACAGTCCGTATGGAATTCACACAGGAACAGATGGATGCACTTCAAGTCAACGAGGTGGACATCCTGAAAAAAGTCGCGGAAGAGCTTAACATCCGCGTCGCGCAGGTAAGCGCGGTCATTTCTTTGGTGAAGGAAGGATGCACAATTCCCTTCATAGCACGTTACCGCAAAGAGCAGCACGGCTCTTTGGACGAAGTTCAAGTTCGCGATTCAGACCATCTCTTTACTACATATAAGAATCTGGAAGAGCGCAGGCTAGAGATTGTCCGTGGCATATTCACACAGGGCAAACTGACCGAAAGCCTTTACAACGCGACGATGGGTGCCAAGACTATGACGGAGCTAGAAGACCTCTGGGCACCATTCAAAAAGAAAAAGAAGACACGCGGAATGGTCGCCCAGGAGAAGGGGCTGGAGCCTCTTGCCGACGCAATCATGGGCACTGCCGATATCCCCGCCCTCTCTGACGCAGAGATACAAGCAAAGGCCGCTGAGTTTGTAAAAGAGGACTCAGAGCACCCGGAGCTTTCTGTAGCGAGTGTGGAAGACGCAATCCAGGGAGCCCAAGACATCATAGCCGAGCGTGTATCCCAGGACAGCAAGAACCGCGAGACCGTCCACGATTACTACATGGACACAGGCTCCATCGTCACCAAAGGAATCGTTCCCGAAGGACAGGTTGCCGAGGAAGTGGAAAAGAAGTCCACCTACAAGATGTACTGGGATTACAGCGAGCCGCTTAACCAGCTCAAGCCCCACCGCACACTGGCTATAAACCGTGGCGAGCGAGAGGGTGCCCTGGATGTGACTATAGATGTCAGCGTGGAAAACGCAGTTCGTGAAGTACAGGACAAGTACAGCCTCAAGAACAAGTTCCTAAAGGATGCAATCGAAGACGGTGTTATCCGCCTGCTCTCCCCTGCTGTCGTGCGCGAAATACGCAGTGATGAGGCTGATGAGGCGGACGAACACGGAATCGGGGTGTTCAGCGAGAACCTCAAGAACCTGCTGATGACACAGCCAATAAAAGGCAGCCGCGTCCTGGGTGTAGACCCCGGAATCCGCACTGGAACCAAGTGCGCCGCGCTGGACGAGACCGGCAAGTACCTGGGCTACTTCCTTATCAAGCAGGTCGCCGACCCCATCGATGCTTACAACAAGCTCAACGAGGCTATTGACAAGTACGACATACAGATTGTCGCCGTCGGCAACGGCACCGGCAGCCAGGAAGTACAGGCTATCGTCGCGAAAGTTATAATCGAGAACTATGCGGACAGCGTGAGCTACACGGTCGTGGATGAGTCAGGCGCTTCCGTCTATTCGGCCAGCGACATAGCCCGCGAGGAGTTCCCGGAGCTTGACCTGACAATTCGCGGTGCAATCAGCATGGGTCGCCGCCTGCAGGATCCCCTTGCGGAGCTGGTCAAGATAGACCCAAAGGCTATCGGTGTCGGGTTATACCAGCATGATGTAAACCAGAAGAAGCTTTCCGACACCTTGGACGAGGTTGTTGGTTCAGTCGTAAACCAGGTAGGCGTCAACTTAAACACAGCATCCGCATCCCTTCTCAAGTACGTCTCTGGAATAAACTCTTCCCTTGCAAAGAAAATCGTCAAATACCGCGACGAGAACGGCAAGATTACCAGCCGCGATGACCTGAAGAAAGTGTCAGGCCTGGGTCCCAAGGCATTCGAGCAGTGCGCGGGCTTCCTCAAGATTCCAGAAAGCTCCAACCCCCTTGACAACACCTGGGTACACCCTGAGAACTACGCTGTCGCCGGTGAAATACTGCCCCTTGTCCAGAAGAAAGAAAAGATAACCGCCGAGCTGCGTAAACAGCTGGAAGAGAAGTATTCCGTCGGTGAAATGACGATAAACGACATCATTGACGAGCTTGCCAAGCCCAACCGTGACCCCCGCGACGGCTATCCTGCCCCGATTATGCAGAAGGGCGTGGTCAAATTTGAAGACCTTAAGACAGGCATGAAGGTGACGGGCAAGATAAAGAATGTCGTGGATTTCGGAGCCTTCGTAGACATCGGTTTGCACGAGACAGGATTCGTCCACATAAGCGAGCTGTCAGACAGCTTTGTCAAAGACCCTATGGACGTGGTGAAAGTCGGTGACGTAAAGGAGTTCACCATAATCAGCCTGGATCCAGACCGCATGAGAATAGGCCTCTCTCTCAAGAGCGATGCCTCTCCCCGCACCGGAACCGGCGAGAGAAAGCCGGCTGCCGCAAGCGGAACAGGCAAAAAGCGGATTGTCGTCGTCAAGAAAGGCTCTCTTCCCGCAGGCACAGCGGAAAAAAGCGGCTCGGCCAGAAGCACCGGCACAAACAAAAACTCCGGCTCAGGCAGGCCTGACAGGGGAAACAAACAGTACGGCGGCTCTGATGACGGCATGTACTACAACCCCTTCGCCGCATTGCTCAAGAAATAAAAAGATTCCGTGGAGAGTGTAAGTTATGGAGAGTAAAGTTCATGTTTACCCGGAGGGCTGTTACTTTAAAAGCCTGGAGGACATAAAGGACAAGCACATTACGATTATGGGGCTTGGTCTTAACGGAGGCGGCGAGGCGAGCGTCAAGTTCTTCCTGCGTCATGGGGCTTACGTCACCGTGACCGACATGAAGAGCCGTCAGGAGCTGGAGCCAACGATTCTCTCCATAACCAACGACCCCGAACTGGACAGGAGCCGGCTGACTTATGTGCTGGGTCAGCACCGTATGGAAGACTTCAGCAATGCGGACTGCGTTATAAAGACCCCCGGAGTCAAATTCGAGGGCAACCAGTATCTGCAAGCAGCAAAAGCCGTGGAAACCGACATAAGCGTATTCCTTAACTTCTGCAAGTCCACTATTATCGCCGTGACTGGCAGCAAGGGCAAGAGCAGCACGGCCTCCGCAATCCACTACGGACTGCAAAAATCAGGCTACTCAGCTTTCCTTGGCGGCAATATCACGGTCAGCCCCCTGTCTTTTCTGGACGAAACCAACGGAACAACCCTCGTCGTCCTGGAGCTTTCCAGCTGGCAGCTGCGTGACCTGAGGGGAAGAAAACTCCTTAAACCAAAAATCGCAATCATAACAAAGATACTGCCCGACCACCAGAACTGGTACGCTGACATGGACAGCTACGTTGATGACAAAAGGCTCATCTATGCGGATCAGGATGAGAGCGACTTCACTATTTTGGATGCGGATCAGGACGGATACCTGAGCGAGTGCGCAAACCCAAAAGAAGCTTGCAAATGCTGGGGGGATGACTTTGCCAGGGAAACCGGCGGAGCTGTTATGCGCTACAGCCAGTCAGTCCTGCGTAACGACACTTGGGGAGCCTTCCTCAAGAAAGAGAGAAGCGGCGCTATCACAGGATGGGCAAACCTGCCCAAGACGCTCCGCAGCAAACAGGCTGTGCTAAAGGGAGAGCTTCAGGAGAGGATACTAAAGGAGCTGGACGTTCCCGGTCCCATCGGCAGGATAAACGCCCTCAAAGCCGCTCTAGCCTTGCATCTTTTAAAGGTAAACCCAGAAGCTATATGCAATATCCTTGCGACATGGCCGGGTCTGCCCCACAGACTGGAAGCCTGCCACAAGTGGAAGAACGAAAAAGACGGCAGGCTTTTGACATTCTATAACGACAGCTGCTCCACAGTCCCGGAGTCCACGGCTGTTGCAAGCCAGTCTTTCGACCAGAGGATCGTCCTTATTGCGGGTGGCACTGACAAAAAGCTGGACTTCCACCCCCTTGCCAGAACCTTGAGCGGCGAAGACGGAAGCAAGTTCAGAGTCCAGCAGATTTACCTGCTGGAAGGAAGCGGCACAGAAAAACTGCGCCCCCTGCTGGATTTAGGCAGGATAGGCTACATGGGGCCATACCCTTCCATAAAGGCCTTGCTCATGGAGCTCAAGGAACGTCTTTCCGCCCCGGACGCACGTCATGTCTTCGGCCCTGTCACCAAGCACACACCCCTTCCCGTCGTCTTTTCTCCGGGCTGTACCTCTTTCGGCATGTTCAACAATGAGTTTGACCGTGGCGAAAAGTTCAAGTCCGCAGTAAAGGACGTGTTCATCTGAGCTGTAAAAGGTTAGGGAGCCAGCCTCAGGACATCTACAAAAAGCATCTCAAAAGACTCGCTTCACTGCGATCTTTCGAGTTTCACTCAGCTCACGGCCAAGGGGTCAACCTTAAAAATCTTGGCCATCTGCTTCCTGACGGCTTCCAGGTCGCGGGGATAAGGGGCTGAAAAAAAGACCTCTTCCCCTGTTCCCGGATGCCTGAACTTGATTGAGTAAGCATGTAGGGCGAGCCTTGACAGAAGAGGGCGTTCTTCCTCCTCTATGCCGTTCCACTTGCGCTTAAAGTCGCTCAAAAAGACCCCCCTCTGGTTGCCGGAATAGAGGGGGTCGGCCACGATGGTCAGCTTCATCTCCCTTAAGTGGGCGCGTATCTGGTGGGTACGCCCGGTCTTGGGAAGGGCTTCCAGCCAGCTGAACGGGCCGCATGCTCCGATCATGCGGAAGTCCGTGACAGAAGGCTTGCCGCCCTTGGCAACTATAGTCCTGTGCCTCTTGTCTCCGTCCACCTGCAAGGGGTAGTCGGCATGGAATTCCTTCCAGACAGGCCTTCCGTTGACCAGGCAGTGGTAGACCTTGCGCACCTCCCGCTTCTCAAACTGCTCCGAAAGGCTCTTGTGGCTGTCGGGATTGCGGGCATAGACGACCAGGCCGCTCGTGTCCTTGTCAATCCGATGGACAGCCCAGATTTTCCCGGCTTCCTTTTCCAGCTCAAGATCCAGTCGGGGAGCTTTGTCATCGTAGCGGTCTGCCGCCACCAAAAGCCCGCTCCTCTTGTTGACCACGATGATGTCGCTGTCGGAGTAAAGCGTTGTAAAATCAGCCTGCTGCTTCATGGCAATACACTTAATCCGTCAGTCGGACTGAGCCGCACCCGGCAGCCCTATGTCCTTCCTGTAGAACATACCCTCAAAGTGGACGGCTTTCATGGCCTCGTAAGCTTTGTTCCACGCCTCCTGAAAATCCTTGCCATAAGCAGCACAGGCAAGAACGCGGCCTCCGCTAGTGATAAGCCCCATTGAGTCGTCAGTCTTAATTCTGTCACCCCGCCTGTCATTCTTGGCACCGGCTATAAAAAGCTTTGCCCCGCTCTTAACAAGCAAGTCTTTGTCACACTCAATGGGAAGCCCCTTCCTGTATTCCTCCGGGTATCCGCCGCTTACAGCAACAGGGGCAACGACACAGCCCGGCTTCCAGTCAAAGCTAAAGTCCTTGAGGGTTCCGTCCACAATCGCCTTGCACATGGCGGCAAAGTCAAAGTCCATCAACGGCAGCACGGCCTGAGTCTCAGGATCACCCAGACGGACATTGTACTCCAGGCACTTGGGGCCGTCCTCAGTAAGCATGAGGCCAAAGAATATAAAGCCCCTGTAATCGGCCTTCATGTCTATAAGGCCTTTGAGCGTAGGCTGCAAGATGTTCTTTTCAAACTGGGAGCTGATTAGCGGGGTAATGCCTTCCACAGGGGCGACAGCACCCATTCCGCCCGTATTGGGGCCTTTCGCACCGTCGCAGAGCCTCTTGTGATCCCTCGCGCCCAGGAACGGAATGATACAGGCCCTGCCGTCCGCGGCGAACTCCGGGGTGACGCTGACCGCAGCCAGCACGGAAAGCTCGTTTCCGGTCAGATAGTCCTCTATGACCAGACTGCTGCCGGATTCGCCAAACTTCTTGTCCTCCATCATCTCGCGAACAGCGGCCTGGGCTTCCTCCAGGGTCTTGGCGACGACTACCCCCTTGCCAGCCGCAAGACCGTCCGCCTTTACGACGATAGGCGCACCGTGCTTCTTTATGTAGTCCAGGGCAGCCTTCTCATCAGTGAAAGTCTCGCTGGCAGCAGAGGCAACCCCATATTTTTTCATAAAGTCCTTGGCAAAGCCCTTGCTGGCTTCCAGCCTGGCAGCCGCCCTCTTAGGGCCTACCACACTGATTCCAGCCGCCCAAAAGTCATCCGCAAGACCTTCCGCCAAAGGATTCTCAGGGCCTATGACCGCCATGGAACAAGACTCCCTCTTGGCAATCTCGACATAGCTTCCGCCCTCGTCATCTATGTTGACGCACTTGTCCTCATAGGCCGTCCCCCCGTTGCCGGGAACACAGACAACCTGCTCCACATCCTTGCTCTGCGCAAGTCTCCATGCTATGGCGTGCTCGCGGCCACCGTTTCCGACTACAAGAACTTTCAAGCCAGCCCTCCAGTTACTTGCCAAGGTATTCTACGACGAGCTGCCCCATCTTCTTGGTGCCAACAAGCTTGCCCGCCGCCTTTACAGAATCCAGACTCTTGCCCGCTATGTCGCCTGTACGCCAGCCATCGGACAGAACCTTGTCCACCGCATTCTCTATTGCCTTGGCCTCTGCCTCCGCATTAAAGCTGAACCGCAGGAGCATGGCTGCAGAAAGAATAGTCGCAAGGGGGTTGGCAAGGTCTTTGCCCGCGATGTCAGGGGCAGAACCGTGAATAGGCTCATAAAGGCCGGGCCCCTTCCCGTCACCCAGTGAAGCAGAAGCCAGCATACCGATAGAACCAGTGACCTGGGCGGCCTCATCGGTCAGAATGTCCCCGAACATATTGCTCGTCGCAATCACATCAAACTGCCTTGGGTTCTTGACCAGCTGCATGGCCGCGTTGTCAATGTACAGGAAGTCCAGCGCGACATCCGCGTAGTCCTTGTGCACGGTCTCGGCAACCTTGCGCCAGAGGCGGCTGGAGTTAAGGATGTTGGCCTTGTCCACGACCGTAAGGTGCTTCTTTCTCTTCTGGGCAAAGTCAAAGCCCATCCTGACAATCCGTTCAATCTCTTCCCAGCTGTAACGCTCGGTATCCCACGCGGACTTTCCGTCAGGGGCTGTCCCCCTCTCGCCAAAGTAAATACCGCCGGTCAGCTCACGGACGACGAGAATATCAAGGCCGTCTCCGGCAATCTCGTCCTTGAGGGGGCAGGCATCCTTGAGCTGCTTCCACATGACGGCAGGACGCAGGTTGGCATATACCTTCATGCCGCCGCGCAGTCCGAGCAGGGCCTTCTCAGGGCGAATCTCAGGGGCAACATCGTCCCACTTGGGGCCTCCGACAGCTCCGAGCAGGGCGGCATCGCTTTTAAGGCAGATGTCCAGCTGCTCCTGTGGAAGGGGCTTGCCCCACTTGTCAATAGCGGCTCCGCCCGCAATCACATTTGTATAGTTGAATTTGTGTCCGAATTTCGCTGCAACAGCATTAAGCACGTTTACGGCCTCTGCCACCACGTCAGGTCCGATTCCGTCACCGGGAATAAGCGCAATGTTCTTTTCCATAAAAGGGTAAACTCCTTGAAATTGTCAGTTCATCAAGCCTGCCTCAAAAGTCTCTTACCTTTGAAACTGCTACTATTCATTATATCATTAGGAAGCCTTCTATGGAAGGGGGCTAAAACTTTGAGAGGACTCCCTTCAGGTTTTCTTCCAACCAGGCATATATCTGTTTTAATTCATTTTCGCCAATCGGCCTGCCATCAGCCAGTATACGGCTGAAAAATCCTATTATTTTCTTCTCATACACATCGATTTTTGCCCTGTCTTTCTCGGTTTTCATCTTTGTATAGTAATACAATGAGTAGCTGATGCACATTGACTCGTCAATCGTGTTCTCGTCATCGAGCTTTTGCAGGGCTTTGTACATCCGGTCAAAGTCATTTATGGCAAGAGACCTATAAAAATAGACAGTGTAGAATGTGGTATAAATCTTGCTCCCGGTGTTGTAATCCCGTTTTTCGGGTACGACTTTATCAAACGCAGGATTCGCGCTGTCATAATATCTGATAAGCTCTCTTGAACCAAGTCCTTTGGCCTCCCGGAGAATAACTGCCAGGGATGCTGCGCAGGGAATATTGCTCTTTTTGGCACAGAATGACAGCATCTTGCGCTCGTCATTCTGGCTGATGGAATTAATGACTTTTGTTGAGAGGAAGTATACTTCTTCCCAGGCCTTTGCGTCCGCCGCAGGCTTGTACCATGCGTCGTTGTATGTAAGTACAGGATTGCCCTTCTGATTCTTTGCCGGGAACTTGGTTCCGTGGAATGAAAGCTGGTGCTTAGTGTCTACGGTCTCATAGCTTCGGGCATAGTTGAGCGAATTGAGCAATTCATCGTGTTCGTACTCCTGTATATCATGGCGGCGGGAAAGTGCGAACAGGCCTCGCCCGATTGTATAATGGGCAAGGTAGTCCTCCCATGAGGCATAGCTGTCAAGCAGCTCATCAATCAGCGGACGGGCATACTGCATGGCTTCCTGTTCTGACAGCCAGCCTGCGGCGATGCCCCAGCGCATCACGCCGAGTATTCTTCCGTTGTCCCATGCAAGCATACCGTGTTCTCCGAGTTTCTTTTCCATCTGCTTGACATAGAACAGGCAGGCTGTATCATGTATAGTAAGACATTCCATAGCGGAGATATCATCCGGTGTCTTTTTGGGATATTTGGCCAAAAGCTTAAGGAAGCCCTCATACATCGGGCTAAAGCCGCTTTCGTTTCTAAATCCATCTATGAGTTCCAGAAGATCTGCCCTTGAACTGCAGCTCCAGTCTCTTTCAAGAACTGCCTGGGAATAGGTTTTGCTCTCAGTATTGCCAACAAGCGGCTCAGGGTTGACGGAAAACATTTTCTGCGGATGGTTGGCGACAAGAGGTGCCGACAGCATACAGAAATACCGCTCGTATTCAGACAGTGCATTCCAGTCCTCGATGTCGGACTTCCAGTTGTTAATGGTACAGTCGTTCGGATAATATACGTTGGGGTACAGGAAGAAATCCTCTCCGGCGGAAAATGGGACTTCCCTCCTTACAAGGTAGAATTGTTCAAGTCCGTTCCCATCGCCTGAGAAAAACAGGATTATGCACAGCTTAGGATTGTTCTTGAGGATATAGCTGTGCAGCGAATAATGATAGCTTTTTTTCTTGTCGTCCGCAGAGTGGGAGATATTTTCTGTCCATCGCACAGGCTCCGCCGCCTTGAAAAGGTTCGGGCTGGAATTCAGCTTGGCGACGGTATCGGACTCCTTGTCCCTCAGCTTTATCTTATTGCCTCCAAAGACATCCGGCAGCATCGGATCCCACAGCTTTGTCGAGGCGATTCTGCTTACCCTGACCTGCACCGACTCTTGCTCATCGCCTTCCGTCGCGTACAGAAATTCCGTATCTTCTGTGTTGGGACTCCACACGGAAAGCTCCTTTATCTCCTCGGCAAAGGCGGAGAAGCAGGCAAGGCAGAGAAAAAGCAACAGCAAAAAAAACTTGCAAACAATCTTACTTGAACGTGACACGGATTCCCCTCCTCAACATTTCTTCTAGTTGGTCAAAAATCGGCTGTGCTTCCTCGTCGTCAGCTGTCAACTTCTTGTCGCTGGGGCGTATGTAAAAGTCGATGGCTTTCTGCTTGTACTCCATGACCTTCTTCTGGTTCTTTGCATCTTTTGCTTTCACATAGTAGTAAAAGGAGTACAGGAGGCACAGGGTAGAATCCGTTGTGTTTTCATCATCAAGATCCCACAGCACCCAGTACAGCTGCTGGTAATCTTCCAGTTCAAGGAGTTTAGAAAGGTATGCGCCGTAGAAGTCAACATACATTCCGTAGCGGGACTGGATGCCTTGTTTTTCCGGCACGATTTTTTTGAGTGTGCTGGATGCTATTCCGTAGTTTGACAGTATCTCCTTGGGCGGCAGTCCCTTTGGCTCAATCAAATCGATGTACTTGATTGCAAGGCAGGGAATCTTCTGCTTGGTACCGCAAAACATCTCCAGTTCATACGCATCCTGCATCTTGATGTAGAAGGGGTCCTTCTTGGAGATGGCATAAGCCCGCTCCCATTCCTTTGCAAGACTTGTCGGTGTGTACCATACATCATTGTAGCTGAGGACTGGGTTGCCGTTCTGCTTTTTTGCCGGAAATGCGGCCCCGCGGAATGACAGCTGGTGCTCCTTGTCTACGGTCTCGTAGTTGCGGGCATAGTTTAGAGAATCGTACAACACCCCATATAGATGAACAGGTATATCGTAGCCGCTGTCGAGCGCAAACAAGCCCCGTCCGATTGTATAGTGGGCAAGGTAGTCCTCCCACGAGGCGTAGCAGTCCAGAATCTCATCAATCAGCGGGCGGGCGTACTGCATGGCCTCCTGCTCGCTCAGCCAGCCTGCACCGATGCCCCAGCGCAGCACTGTGAGCAGCCTTCCGTAATCCCATGCGAGAAGCCCGTATTCCCCAAGCTTCTTCTCCACCTGCATGATATAAAAAAGGCAGGCCGTGTCTTTCATGCTCAGACATTCCAGCACGGAAATCTGTTCCACTGTCTTGCCCGGATATTTGCGCAAAAACTGGCGCAAATAGTCATACCAGGGCGCATGGAAGCCTTTATCGTCGTTGAACCGTTTGATGAGGTCAAGAAGCTCTGCCCTTGAGTAACATTCCCAGCCGCCCTCAAGTCTTTGTCGGGATTTTGTCATATGGCTGCTGCCTTTTTGTGTCGGCTCGGGATTGACGGAAAAGACCTTCAGATTGTTTCTCGCAATTGCTGGCAGCGACAACATGCAAAAATACCGCCCGTATTCCGTCAAGGCATTCCAGGACGAGATGTCGGCCTTCCAGTCGATTACGGTTCTGCCAGTCTCAGGATATACGTTCGGGTACAGGAAGAACTCCTCTCCTGCAGTAAAGGGAACTTTCCTCGTAACAAGGCAGAACCGCTCAAGATTACACTCATCGTTACTGAAATACAGGATCATGCACGATGTGGGGGTGTTCTTTAGGATATAGCGGTGCAGTGAATAGTGGTAGCAGATTTTCTCGTCGTCCGCAGAGTGCCTGGCATCTTTCGTCCAACGTATAGGCTCCGCTGCCCTGATAAGGCTCGTGAGGGAATCCAGCTTGGCGATTACCTCGGCCTCTCGGTCGCGGAGCTTTATTTCCTTGCCGCCGAACACGTCAGGGAGAGCGGGATCCCATTTGGGGTCATTGGTAACTTGGCATATCCTCATCCGAGTCGTCTCATACTCGTTGCCTTTTGTCTCATATATGAATTCTGACGCCCACTTGTCGGGATTCCAGAGGGGAAGCTCGGCATTCCCTTCTGCGAAGGCATACGGACAGGCAAGGCAGAGAAGCGGCAAAAGCCTAAGGAGCAGCAGAAACTGCTGGCGGAAAGGGCTGACAACTTTATTCATGGCTTTATTATAGGCTATCTCTAAAAACTGGGCAACTACCAGGTGATTGAGTAAGTCCTTTCCTGCGTTAGCACAAGCAAGTCCAATACAGGCAGCTGGATGCTGGCCCTTCTTCCTGACAGCCTGGCATCGCTTGCGGAACAGCTTTTGACCTTGCGGCCTTTTGGGGCGGCCAGAGTCAGTTCCAGCATGGCGGTGGAAAGCTCGTCAGCCATATCCTTGCCGTAGATTGAACCGATGAGGGCAGCATACTCAGCTCCCTCCATCTCCTCGCCAGTGAACACCGGTGCCATAAACAGGTCAACGTACCCCCTGGTCTGCTCGTCCATTGACCCGTACAATCCGCGAAGGACTTCCGGGGAAAGGGTCAGCGTCATCTTATCGCCGGACTGCCTGACCATGGAAGAAAGCAAGACACCCGGCTGGCTGTCAGAATTCCTTGACGCGGCATCCTTTATCGTTGCCGCAAGAGACAGGACGGAAGGAGAGAGGGCTTCCGCTTTCACCGCCTCCAGCTCGCCTCCGGACAGGCTCTTTTCAAGTGCCGCCGCCCTGTCCGGAGTAAAGACAGCCCCTTTTCCAGAGCTTGCAGACGGGTAAAGGCTGGCCATTATAGACGCTATCATATTGGAAGCAGCCTTGCCGGTGTCCATGAACAGCGACACGTCCGCCTTGCCGTCATCGCGGGCAGCAACCCCCAGGCTGCCGCCGCAACCGGTCAACGAAAAGAGAACAGTGAGATATATCAGTGCATATATGAATTTACCCTTGCGCATACATATAGAACAAGCCAAACACTCCAGGGTTTCACCCTTTGACAGTCCAGTGTCAGCCCCACGGATACAGCTCTGTCAGCCTCGCGGATACAGCTCTGTCAGCGTCGCGGACAACTCCCTTTCATATCTCCATTTTACCCCTTGTTTGGTAATAATCCGAGGCAACCCCTTTGGAACACTGTGACGCAAGCTCACGAAATAGCTGGCGGTAGCCTTGAAGCATCGCTGACAGTTGCCTTGAAGCTACGCTGGCAGTTGCCCCATGCCCCGACCTGTGATATAATAGCACATACCCAGCGGAAGCGACTGACAGGAGACTACGGTGGAATGGAAAAACAGTGTCGGAAAGATGATAGAACTCATTGAAAAGGCATCTGCCAGAAAGGATGAGGATTTTTTCTGTACAACACGAGACGTTTTTCAAGCACGTTTAGATTCTTATGTAATGCAGACAAACAGGTATTTGCTCTCTGCTGTTATTGGAGAGATAGGGAATAACACCTTTGATCATAACTGGAATTATTCGGAAGGTCATGCTAGAGGTGCATATTTTAATGTTAAAGATGACTATGTTATCCTGGCAGATTTCGGAAGAGGTTTACGTTCCTCTCTCAAGAAAGCAAAGGATTGTAGCACGGATTTGGACGCCATAAAAGTAGCATTTACAGAGCGAATCTCAGGTCGCAGCCCAGAACAACGAGGAAACGGATTGAAATTTGTCTGCGACTCGGTGAAACAGAAAGGCTGGTCTTTATATTTTCAGTCGGGAAATGCAGCTTGCACTATAGAAAATGGAATTGTTCAGTTTTCTGAAAAAGATTTTTCCTTCACAGGCTGCCTAGCTTTACTAGAAGCAAAGGAGGAAAGGAATGAATGTTGACATTGGTAAATTCGGTGATGTACTTGTCTCGCGCCCTGCAGGAAGAGAAGCCTTCCTTATGGCAAAGGCATATATCTTTAACAGCCTGGATAAAGACGATACAATTTCCTTGGATTTCGCAAATGTAAAGGTTCTCACTCCTTCATGGATAGATGAGTTCATTAACGGAATAAAGGATACATATTCCAACAGGCTGGACTATCTGAATACCCAGAACGAATCGGTCACAGCCTCCCTGCAAGCGAGTCTGGCTGTATAAACCCGCCCAGCCGGCCTTGAAGCTACGCTGGCGGTTGCCCCATGCCCGGCCTTGTGATATAATAGCACATACCCAGCGGAAGCGGCTGACAGGAGGACACAATGGACAAGCGACCACTCCGACTCTTAATTCTTCATTCTGTATTCTTAATTCTGCATTCTGCATTCTTAATTTCCTGCACCGGCAACGGCGGCTCCTCATATTCTGACGGTGAGATATACAATCCCGGCTCGTCCTCCAGCTCAAGCAGCTCTTTTTCCTCTGACGACATACTGACCCTCTCCAACGCAGGCGACACAAAGGCGATAGTCCGGCTATTATCCGGGGGGGGGGGAGCACTGCTCAGCCTGAACAAACAAGCAAGATTTCATTCGCAGCAAGTGAGATAGGTCTTCCATCCGGCGGCTCGGTCACGCTCACGATTACCGTGAACGGAACCAGCACATCCTACACCGCCACTGCGGACGCGGACGGCAAGGTCACGTTCAACATACCGGCCGTTCCCACAGGCTCCACAGTCACCGTCAAGATGGACGTGCGCGACTCAAGCGGAATCCTCGTGCAGACCGGAAAGACCAGCAAGACCGTGACCGACAGCGACAGCAGCCTGGCAGTCACGCTCATCGACAAGCTGGATGTACAGCTTTTGGTTCCTTCTGGCGTGAACTACTACGTGTACCGGGTCAGCAGTGATGGCGGGACAACATGGGACTATAACAAGGCGGCGGGAACAGACGAGATAAGCGCAAAGCTTGGCGACAACGTGACGGTTCAAGGCTTTGCCCTCGTCACCGCAGAAAAGGCGATTTACAAATTCTCCGCAGGCTCATTCACTGCGGCGGAAGGGGTCAGCCTGCAGCTGGAGCTGGACACGTCCCAGAAGATGGACGCAGACTCACCGGGCGTGTATTATGACCCCGCCCCGGGAAATTCTATCAGTTACAGCCTCAGCTACATAGACCAACTTCTGGACTTCCAGAACGAGGGGCTTTTCTCCTTTGAGCCTCTCTCATACTCCTATACGACGGACGGGTCAACATGGCTGACTGCGACCTTGGACACTTCCTCTAGCTGGACTTGGGGCACAGTCTCAATCACCCTGAATGCAGGAAACCAAATCCAGATGGTCTCCAAAGTTACGCTGGGTGACGGCTCGGTGGAATGGCAGACGGTTTGCACCATCCAATAAGGGCGCGGGGGGGGGCAATGCGAAACTTGTCACTATCTTCAGTTTTATGGTACAATGGAATTAGGAGAGATGCCGTATGCCATACGCAGTTTTGGGAAAAAAAAATTGATGTCTGTTCCTGAACAGTATTTTGAACAAGTTTCTTCGTTTCTGGACATCATACTCAGTCTTTCACAACCTGAAGAAGTACCTTTAAAAACTAAAGCGTCAGGTCATCCTATATTTGGTCTTGCCGAAGGAGAATTTCGATATCCTGATAACATAAATATGTACGATGATGAAGTCGCTAACCTGTTCGGTGTGTAAAATGAGATTGCTTCTTGATACCCATATTTTAGTCTGGTTGCACACCAACGACCAGAGACTTTCACAAAAGGCAAGGCTGCTCATATCTGACAGCTCGAATGAAGTTTACTATAGTCCTGTGACTATTTGGGAGTCTGAGATTAAACATTCCTTACATCCAGACATCTTTCCTTTTTCGGGAAAACGACTGAATGAGTTGTCAATCAAGGCTGATATCATTTTTCTACCACTGTTACCAAGGCAAATAGTTCTTTTAAGCTCTTTGAAGTATTCACAGTCTGTGGACCGGCAACATAAAGACCCATTTGACAGAATGCTTATATGCCAAGCGAAATCTGAAAAAATGTTGCTTCTTACTCATGATAAGCTTATTTCCAATTATGAAGAACCGTGTATTGTTTCTGTATGAAAATACAAATTCCGCCCAGCCGGCCTTGAAGCTACGCTGGCAGTTGCCCCATGCCCCGACCTGTGATATAATAGCACATACCCAGCGGAAGCGACTGACAGGAGGACACAATGGACAAGCGACCACTCCGACTCTTCATTCTTCATTCTGTATTCTTAATTCTGCATTCTGCATTCTTAATTTCCTGCACCGGCAACGGCGGCTCCTCATATTCTGACGGTGAGATATACAATCC